>CAYFYU010000113.1:0-11317 GCA_964347455.1 uncultured Spirochaetota bacterium
TCTCATCAGCTCGCCATATGACTGATAGGAAACGACAACTCCTGTCTTGATTTTTATTTTTACTGTTTCGCTGTAGAAGTCGTGTATGTAGAGGTAAAAGGTGGAAGCGCACCGAGCGTATAGCAGCCGATATCGCCTGTAACCGTAAGCCCTAGTTTCTGCAGCGTTTTGAATACAGTTCTATGAGGACATCCGGCACAGAGAGAGGGAGGCCGCGGTGGCAGCTCCAGACCAGTGTCGATACCTTCGCCTAAAGGTTTGGCGCTGGTATGGCCGATCCCAAGAAGAGGTTTCTGAACGAGATCGGGATTCAACTCGCCCGTCATCGGGAAATACTCTTTTCCCCTCACAGGAATGCCCATCGCTCTGATGCGCAGCTCTAAAAAGGGATCGAGCTCTTCGATTACATAGATCTCCTTAAGGCTTTTACAGAAATCCCGAATAATCACCTCAGGCAGAGGGTATACAGTACCTAACTTGAGTATGGAGGCTTCAGGGAATACCTCTTTCACATACTGGTAGCTGATCCCCGATGTGATGATACCCAGTTCGTTATCCCCCATCTCCACACGGTTTATGTCCAGATCATTTACTGCTTTTTCAATCCTGAGCATTCTCTGCTCCACCTCAACGTGCCGCAGCCGAGCGTATGAGGGGATCATGACATACTTTTTTATATTCCGCTTAAATCCCGACACCCGTTGGCTTCTATCAGGATCGGGAGATGGATAGACAATTCCTTTTGAATGTGAAATCCTCGTTGTTGAACGAAGAATCACCGGTGTATCGTACCGCTCGCTGAGCTCAAATCCGAGACGGGTAAAATCTTTGGCCTCCTGGGAATCCGAGGGTTCGAGCATCAGCACCTTGGCTGCAGAAGCGTAGTTTCGGTTGTCCTGTTCATTCTGCGATGAATGCATATTGGGATCGTCGGCGCATGCAATAACGAGGCCGGCCTTCACACCGATATAGGATGCAGTGAAGAGCGGATCCGAGGCGACATTGAGCCCCACATGTTTCATGGTGACCAGGCTCCGTGCACCCGAAATGGCAGAACCAATGGCAACCTCGAGGGCAACCTTTTCATTTACCGACCATTCGGTGTAAACACCGGGGTATTTCGTAAGATTCTCAAGAATCTCTGTCGAGGGCGTACCGGGATAGCCGGTACCCACCATTACCCCCGCCTCATATGCGCCGAGTGCTATGGCTTCGTTGCCTGACAGAAGTAGCTTCTTCATCAAATGCTCCTATTGCAGAGAGTCGATTTCTAACAGAAAGTTCGGCTAATACATTAGTATAACTGTCATGGCATGTCAAATTCAATGTTTATAGAGGTGTGTTTTCCTTGACAATACATTGAAAGGCTCTAAAATAGCTCATTTAAGGACAGAGTAACTCCGGTGCGATCCAAGATTGTATGAAGATAAAAGTTGTCATCCCGAACGCTTCGATCCCATTCCGGGACAGTCAAGTCGATGAGAGAAGATCGGCTGCTTTGCCGGGAAATGTAGTTGATGTGGTTTGCCTAACACATGGGCCTGTTTCCATAGAAGCAGCTTACGACGAAGCGCTCGCCGCGCCTTACATCATCGAAGAGGTAAAAAAAGCAGAAAAGGATGGCTACGATGCCGTGAGCCTGGATTGCGCCATGGACACGGTTGTGAGAGCTTCACGGGAGGCGGTTAGAATACCGGTTATAAGTGCAGGAGAGGCGAGTTATCTCCTGGCTCTGGGGCTTGCGAGCAGGTTCTCAGTTGTGACCGTGTTGAAGAGTACAGCGGATGCGATACGGGAAAATATTGCAAAATATGGCTTCAGCAACCGGGTTGCGTCGGTGCGTTTTGCAGACATACCGGTGCTGGAACTCAAAGATGAACAGAAGTCCTTTCGGGCTATTTTAATAGAGGCAAAGATTGCCATAGAAAATGATGGTGCAGAGGCAATAGCACTGGGATGCACCGGTATGTCATCTCTGGCGAAAAAACTCCAACGTGAGCTAAGCGTTCCAGTTGTTGATCCGGCAGTAGCTTCGCTGAAACTTGCTGAAGTTTACGTAACTATGGGTCTGAGCTCAAGTACCATCGCTTATGAAAGTCCGAGAGAGAAAGAGATTCTGTAGAGGGAAACGCAATACAGCGCAAAGGAGGTAGTTATGCCGGAGATGTTCGAGCTGGAGCTCGGAAAAGCAGGATATATTGTTGCCAATGAAATGTGCCGTATAAAAAAGGGTGAATCGGTAATCATAACGGTGGATTCAGTAATGGATCTCAAGCCGGTTATGGAAGTTGCGAAGGCTGCAGAGGCTGCCGGAGGCAAGGTGCTCGTGGCCTACCATTCGACACCGAGTGGCTATGGTAAAGTCGCTGACCCGCAGCTGCCGGAGTCACTGAAAAAAGCCATCCCTGCAGCCGATGTATGGGTGGAATTCAATAATCAATGGCTGCTCTACTCGACACCGTGGATTGAGGCGATGTCCAATAATAGGACCAGGTATCTATTTCTTGGCGGTCTAGACCCGGAGCGCATAACACGATGCATTGCGAAGCTGGATATGGACCTTCAGGAGAAATTTCAGAACAGAGTGGTCGAGCTGACGCACAATGCATCGAAGATGCGGGTCACCACACCCGCTGGCACGGATATTTCCTTTGAGAATGTAAATAAACGTCCCATAACGAATGAGCTTCGTGCGGATGTCCCTGGTCCCCATTTCCTCGTCGGTCAAATCGGTTGGGCTCCACGGGAAGAGAGTATCAATGGCGTTATTGTTTACGATGGTTCGTTTTCCGGCGGAGGGGAGGCAGATCTAGGAATTCTCGCCCACCCAGTGGAGCTGGTGATAAAAAAGGGAAGAATTACCGAGATAAAGGGCCAGGAAGAGGCCAAGGTGCTGGAAAACTGGCTGAAGAAACTGGGCGATCCCAACATGTACAATCTTGCCCATATCTGTTATGGATTCAATCCTGGTGCCGTACTCACCGGGCTGTGCACAGAGGACGAACGAGTTTGGGGATCAACAGAATGGGGGAACGGCTATCAGGGGCCTATGTTTGAGGGTGCGCTTCCTGAGGCCGTTTCGCATGCAGATGGTATATGTCTAAACTCAACGGTGTGGCTGGATGATCAGCTGCTCGTAAAAGAAGGCAAAGTGGTGCATCCTGATCTTGAAGACCTGGCCAGGAAGATGGGCAAGTAGTTGCAACAAGGGCATACAGCAAGTGTAAAAACTGCGCTTTGATGTTCCATTTCACAATTATTCAAAGGAGGAGGTACAGTATGAGATTTAAAATGTTTAAGGGAAAAAGGCTCAGATTTGTTGTTTTCATCGCTGTCAGTGTTTTAATGATTGCTGGATCGGTCACCACCATTCTAATGGCGGAAGCGGAGAAGGAGGAGGAGCCGATTCGTATCCTCGGTACGGTTGCCTTTAGCGGGGCGGCAGGAAACATCGGACCTGCCTACGACCGTGCGATGAAGCTTGCGGTCAAAGAGATCAACGAGATGGGTATCGAGGGATTTTCAGGTATGGAGTACAAGGTCATCGACTCTGAAACGAAACCCTCCGTACTCCTGAGAAAGGTCAAACGTGAAGCCGGCACATGGAAGCCCGATGTTATGGGTGGGGCTGCGTTGGAAACAACAATTAGTCCTCTCTGCGTGGAAGCGCCTAAGCTCAAGATACCGACCTTCGTTGGCGGTCATCTCAGCATGGCCAAATATATGCCGCCTGGCGAGGTACCCGTATCTAAATGGGTGGTTTACTACGGATACTCAGACTATTTTGCAGGCCAGCTTGCAGGACGGTTCTTTGAGGAAATGGGTGCGAAAAAGGTCGCCCTCTTTGCGGGCGATTATGACTGGGGCTACAGCAACGGTATGGGGCTGAAAGCTTACTGGGAGAAAAACAATGGACCTTTTGAAATCGGACCCGTCATCTACACGCCTCTCGACAAGACCGACTACACCACCGAAGTGCTGATTATGAAAGAGGAAAAACCGGATGCGGTTTTCATTCCCTACACAGGGGCTGGTTGGTTCAGTGTCGCAAAGCAGCTTAGAGACGCAGATGCTGTGCCTGAATTCGTCCTCTATGGCACAACCTATTCAAATATGGGAGGAGCAAAAATAACAGGTGCGTATGGTGCGGAAAATATTTATACCCTTGCTGACCACGACCCAACAAGCCAGGAGTGGAAGGACTTCGTCAAGCGATGGAAGGCTGAATACGGTGAAAAGGCCTATCCCGAAGCTTACACAAACAACTACTATCAGGTCATCTACTGGATAAAAGAGGTATATGAAAAGGCTCAGACCAAAGATCCCGATGTCATTATCGATCTAATGCAGAAGACATCATTTCAAAACGTATGCATCTCACCGATGGGGCCACTTGACGGACTGGGCAACAATGCCGGTGCCAAGGGCGCTGTTGTCAAGTTTGTACCCGGTGCCTCAGATCTCGATCCCAGTTTCGGGCTGCATCCCGAGCTGATCAAGGTATATCAGACTCCGAATATGTCAATGACCGAGATACTGGACGAGATGAAGGGTATGACCAAGCTGGAGCCCGATGAAGCGTATCCTATGATGTAGGGACCGAGAGTTTCCGTGTGCTTCCATCGCAACAAACAGCGAAGTTTTGCGGAGTGTGAGCTGGACATGCTGCAGGTGAAAAACGTATTCAAGAGATTTGCAGGTATTCATGCAATCGAAGATGTCAGTATCACACTTTCCAGCGGTAAAATTTGGAGTCTCATCGGTCCCAATGGCGCAGGAAAGACCACGCTTTTCAATCTAATAACTGGTACCCTTCCTGTAGATTCGGGCAACATCGAATTTTTAGATGAGGATATCACGAATATGAGGCCCCATGTAATCTGCAGGAAGGGTATTACCAGAACCTATCAGCAGAAGAATCTCTTCCCAAATTTGAGTGTCTATCAGAATGTTGTTGCAGGTATTTTCAAAGAAAAAATTGACGAGAAGAAGAGGAAGAAAAGGGTTATAGAAATTCTTGAATATCTGGGATTAGGAGACAAGGAAAGTGAGATCGTTTCAAATCTACCACCCTTGGACGGGAAGCTCGTCGAGCTCGGAAGGGCTCTGGCAACCAATCCGAAGCTGATCCTGCTGGACGAGCTCATTGGCGGTCTGCTTCCAGCAGAAACGGAGAAGATATGTGAAATAATCGAAGATCTACGGAATCAGAATTACACGATATTTCAAATTGGACACGAAATTGGTCCCATATTAAAAACGTCGGACTGGGTTTTTGTTCTTGATGAAGGTGTTAAAATCGCTGAGGGTGTGCCCGAAGAGGTGAGAAATAATAAAAAGGTTCAGGATGTATATCTGGAATAATCCTGGGGTTGCCGTTGAAAGAATCCATCCTACATGTGTCAGGATTAACAACCTATTACGGGAATGTGTGTGCGCTCAAGTCGATTAATTTCGATGCTCATGAAAATGAGATCGTCGGTATCGTTGGTCCAAACGGAGCGGGTAAGACAACACTCCTCGAATCGATTGCAGGTTCGCTCCATATCTCTGAGGGAAAGATAACGTTCCTGGAGCATTCAATAGAGCACTGGTCGGTCTTAAAGCGCCGTCAGCTGGGAATTATGCTCGTACCGCAGGATGGCAATATCTTTCCACTGATGACGGTGAAAAAGAACCTTGATGTGAGCCTTATTCTCAGTGCACGGGCGAAACGTGAGGAGCTCATTGAATATGTGTACGAGCTTTTTCCAATTCTCAAAGAGAGAAGGCGTCAGACAGCGAATACTCTGAGTGGTGGTCAACAGAAAATGCTCGCCATTGGTATTGGTATTGTTTCCGATGCCAGGATCATGCTCATCGACGAGCCTTCTATCGGTCTGGCTCCGAAACTGGTGACCAGGCTTTTTGATACGTTGAAGAGGATTCAGGTTGATACCAGAAAGACCATAGTCCTTTCCGAGCAGAATATTAAGGTGCTCCATATCGCGGACCGTCTCTTTGGATTGGAGGCCGGTGCGATCAGGTTTGATGAACGCACGAAAAACCTGAGCAAAGAATTGGTGAAGGATCTCTATCTGGGAACTATAGACTGATGCTACTGAACGGTACGATCACAGGGTTGATTATGGGCGGTATACTTTCCCTTCCGGTCCTCGGGGTGGCTGTTATCTATGGTATCACGGGCATTCCGAATTTTGCAATTGGTGTTATCGGGGTGTTCGGTGGTTTTCTCACCTGGTATTTTCTATCCTTCAGCATGGGGCTTGCGATCGTTATTGGAATTGTTGTCTGTTTTGCAATCGGTTATATCATACAAACGGTGCTTCTCACACCCATAAGTGAGATGGGTGGAGATGCAACCCTCTTTTTCATTATTACCATTTCTCTTGGTTTTGTCTTCGAGGGGATGATACGGGCAATTTTTCCCCGCCCGAATATCTCCCTCGAGCTTCCGCACATTGGCATAATAAATCTTGCCGGGGTTGGCGTGGAGGCTTTCAAAATCTTTGCACTTGTCTTTGCACTTGGGACTCTCGTCATCATACGTCTTCTGGAAGAGCACACTGAGGTGGGAAAGTCATGGCAGGCCACGTCACAGAATTTGAAGCTTGCAAAGCTGATAGGCGTAAGGACGAATAGGGTATTCAGCATTGCATCAGGAATCGGCTGCGCTTTGGCCTGTATCGGCGCAATATTTTGGGGTTCATTGTATAACCTAACATTGCTGAGCGGCTGGGATTTGGGCTTTACCGGGTTCATTGTCGCTGTTGTGGGGGGCATTGGTAATATCTGGGGAGGCATAATCAGTGCGATGATAATGGGCATGGTCATGAGTTTCAGTGGCTACCTCCTCGGTGGTTACTGGCAGAGTGTTATTCTATACTTCATTGTTATTCTGGTATTAATAATTGCACCAAAGGGGATATTGGGCAGTGAGCGATCGTTATGAGAAATTGGGGACCTCCCTGATTCTTCTTATTCCTCTTCTCTTTGTAATGAGGGGAGGTTATTTGCAGGAAGTATCGGGTTTTGTCTATCTGTTTTTAATGCAGGGCTATGTCGCCTGGTTTCTCTACTTCAAGTGTGGCCAGCCTTTCTTTGGCTACTCGGTAACAATGGCCATTGGAGCGTATGGTACGATTATGCTGACGTTGCTGTCAGGATGGCCATTATTCGGGTCGATGATGATCAGTGCTGCAGTCGCCGCTGTAGTTGCCGTCTTCGTTTTTCTTGCAACCATCAGAGCACGAGGTTTCTACATCAGTATGGCATCCTTTCTCCTCGCAATTCTCTTTCCCCGATTGATAGATGCCCTCAGGGACATAACGGGCGGGAGGAGTGGTCTCTATTTCGGCGGATTGTCAGAGTTCATCGGTTATAAGCACATATATATTATCGTGATACTGTTAACGGTGGCAGTAGCGGTGTTTTTTTTCTGGATTATGGAGACAAAAACTGGCAGAATATTTACCCTCATTTCCGAGAACGATCGGCTCACGCAGGCAGTCGGGATTAACACCAAAAAGTATAAAATACTTGCATACTGTATTGCCGGGTTTATATCAGGAATTGGTGGTGCCATGTATGTAAACTACACCGGATTTGTGTCTTCAGTGGACATAGAGGTATTCACCACGGTCTATATCTTCTTTATTCCTCTTATCGGCGGCAGTAGGGTCTTTTACGGTCCCATTCTCGGAGCGCTCTTTGTCATTCTTGTTCCCGAATTGCTCGTGGCAATAGAGCGTTATCTCCGTATTGCATATGGTCTCATTTTCATCGTTGTGATTGTGTTCCTCCCCGAGGGTCTTGCTCCCTATGTGAGAAGATTTTTGATGCGAAAAAGGTTAAGAGAGACATAATTATATCTTATATCTCGTTTTAATGGAATCTTAGAAACAGCTTACTTAGGTTAAAAATCAATAGTTGGAGGAGTTGCTATGCCAACCATAAAGGATCTGGAACTCTTCAAAGCCGCCTATAAAACGGTGAAGGATATTTTGCGGATAAAAAGGGATGAAAATCTCCTGATAACCATCGATTCCATCAGTGACTTCAGAGTGGCTGAGGAGATGGCCAAGGCCGGGGAAGCTCTCGGCGCAAAGGTGATGGTTGCCTGGCACACGACACCGAAGGGTTACGGGAAGGCAACTGACCCGTACCTTCCAAAGCCTCTCATTGCAGCATGCCCTGAGGCCGATGCCTGGATTGAGCTCAACAATCAGTGGCTGCTCTATGGCACACCATGGCAGAGGGCGGTGACCAACGGGCGGACGCGCAACCTCATGCTTGGTGGTCTTTCGACCGACCAATTGATCCGATGCATTGGCGAGGTTAACATCGATGCGCAGATCGCATTTCAGGAAAGGGTTGTTGAAATATCCCAGAAGGCCAGACGTATGCATATGGCAAACAAAGCCGGAACGGATATCGAGTTTGAGAATGATCCAAACCGTCCCTTTGCCAACGAGCATATTGCAGAGACACCGGGGGGGCATTTTCTCACCGGCCAGATCGGGTGGGCACCGAAGGAGGAAACGATCAATGGGAAGCTCGTATTCGATGGTGCCATATCCGGCGGGGGCGAAGCTGATATTGGTATACTTTCAGAGCCCGTTACCTATGAGGTGGAAAAAGGCCGGATAAAGGAAATTCAGGGTGGGAGAGAGGCAGATATCGTAAGGAAATGGTTCGAGAAGCTGAACGACCCCAACATGTATATTGCTGCCCACGTATGTTACGGATTCAATCCGAATGCAAAGCTTGGTTTTGCAACAACCGAGGACGAACGGGTTTGGGGATGCACCGAGTGGGGGTTCGGCTATCAGGGTCCCATGTATTCGGGAGGCGAACCACGGGTTGCTGCATCTCATATAGACGGTATATGCCTGGAGAGCTCCGTGAGCTGTGATGGAGACCCGGTTACTAAGGATGGCGAAGTTGTTCACCCAGACCTGATCGAGCTCGCGAAAGCGTGTGGTCATTAGTCTGCTTGCGTACTGAAAAAATGACATTAAAGCGAATGACAGTTCGGCTCGTTGCCGATCCCTATCCCCCATACCAGTTTGAAGAGAAAGGGATTGTGAAGGGGATCGATCACGATATCATTGAGTCTGCCTTTGCTGAATCGGATGTAATAGTAAACATCAAGCTACTTCCCTGGCAAGAATGCATCGAACGTATGAAGAATAGGGGGGCGGATGGGATATTCCAGATAGTAAGATCATCTGAAAGGGAGAGACAATTCTTATTCTCACATCCCCTCCGTACAGCAGAGACTGCATTTTTCTCGATGGATGATCGCCACATCTCAATATACAGAGACAGGGATTTGACGAGTCAAATTTCAAATTTGAAACTTGGTGTTCTCTCCGGATACAGCTATACTCCAGAAGTTGATACCTTGAGCGAAGAGTTTAAGATTGTCGTTGACAGCCAGGAGATGCTACTGCACGGTCTTTCTGAGAGAAAATTCGATCTCATCATAATGGATGTTGGAGTCGCTCGGTATCTTCAGAGCAGGATGAACCTCAGCGGTATAGAGCAAGCTGAGGATTGCGTGTTTTCACGGGCCCTGTATGTGGCCTTTCAGAAGGAAAGAGGTGATCTAGTTGAAAAATTTAATCGTGGATTGGAAAAAGTGAAAAAAGACAAAAGGTATATAGAGATGTTAAGAAGATATTTTGACAGATCACCATAGGTGGGGATATTCTACTCAGAATGCCAGTGTTTCATGTGCTTCCTGTCATCACTATTTAAATATTCTGGAAAGAATTTTTCATAATAACCATTATCGAGATGATGAATTTGTGCCAGTATAGGTATGAACAATGCATCATGGTATTTTGGAAGCCTGCCATAGTTCTCATACACGTAGTTGCAGAAGGAAACGGTGATTTCAACAATGTCATCATAGAAATTAGGCCGGGGTAGATTGTACCCCTCCTTTCCGTAGATTCCTTTTGCACCCCACTTAAGCTCAGCGATATGTTGAACGGCCTCCTCAATAGATTTGTATGGCGGACAATGACCCTCTAAAACACCATCAATGCCGACAGGGTTATTTGTCGCCTGTGGGAATCCATCTCCTCTAATTTCCTCAAAACGAAATTTCAGTGCTTTCATGACGGTTCTGAGATCGATGGTATGCATCATAAAAGATCCCAGCCCCATTGCTGTTGCCGCTAGAGACATGTTTTGCATAGACATTCCTGCCTCAAGATTGCACAACCACGGGAGCATTGAATCGTACTGAGCAATGGTCATTTTCGCTCCATTTAAGAATCCACTTTCTATCCATCTACCAATGCCGGCCGGACTATCCTGTACTTCATCCCACAACTGCCACCTGAACTGCGCCAATCCTGTAAACAACAGGTTAATGTACTCCATCGTTGTATCTGCAACAGGTACGAAGAGAGTGGTTCCGGGCAGGTTAACCATGCTTTCGAAAGCAGCTCCAATTGCCTTGCGAGGAATATCTATCCTACCGCTTTTTAGCTTAATGGTATTATTTTTATAATCCTCGATTATTTTGTGCCTCTGTTCCGGTGATGAAACCCTCATTCTTTCAGCAGGTATGATTTCATCGGTTTTATGGGATGTATAGTAATACACACCTTCATCGTTGGAAAAAAACAGATGAAGTGTAAGGGATGCGCAGGGGCTTGCAGCTGTTCTTCCAATTACTGTTACGTGACCCAAAAGATGACGTATCTCCTCGACCGTTACTCCAGTAATTCCACATGCGGCAAAGCAGAGCAATGCAGTCTCCATTTCACTCAGTGGTATCGGCTGTTCACTGGATTCGTAATTGAGACCCGCCCTTTTTGAGGGCAGTTTGCCGCCTTGAGGAAATCTCCTCGTTCTTCTGCGATACATGGTTTGAAATAGTGGTGCATCAAAGTCGATATTCATAATTCCCTTCCAAATATCAAATAAATTATTTGTAGAAAAAATTTACTTATGTAAACGATGTTATTTGAATCTCAACACTCAATTCATCACTGAGTTGATTTAATCCTTGTTCAATATTTTTAAAAATAGACTTTTCAGGTATATGAAAATGAATCTCCATGGTATAGATTGAGGAACCACTCTCAGGCAAATTGATTGATAGGAATTTTTATAAATTGGGACTCGCAAACAATTGATAGGAGTTTTTATAAATTGGGACTCGCAAACATACGAAAAAAAGCCGCGAAAAGCCCCTCATTTGCCCACAAAATATTCAAGAATGCATTTTCTACCGAAAAACGACATCATTATTGTAAATATACTACCCGTAATAGAACATTCTGTCAAGAATGAAGAA
>CAYFYU010000114.1:0-11300 GCA_964347455.1 uncultured Spirochaetota bacterium
TAACATAACATCTGGACCAGTTTTTGGGGGGCAGGTCAGTAGGGATATAATTAAAACGGAACTCATCAGGGCTGTCTGGAGTTTTCCCGAGAAGATAAAGGAATTGCAATAAATTCACCATTCGATAAAGGTGCATTGAAGGCCTCCTGATTCTCGTTTCCTTACACAGAGCTATGGAAGAAGAAATACCCAGGGTTGAGGAGTGCCTATCCCTCTTTTCAGGAATACCCTGTGATACTATAATAAATCTCAATTATTGACAAAATATCATGGAACGGGTAGCATGTTTATAAAGAAGGTTGGGGGTTTCCATCGAAAAGAGCAGTTGGAAATTATTAATGAACAAATCGGGGGTTTTTCGCGGCGAGCTTGTCTAAAATCGCCGAACTACGAATTATAAAAAATACTATCAATAAAATGGGCTTATTAGCATATAAAAAGAACGCTGCGGAAGTAATAAAGAGGATAACCTCTCTGCTTGAAGGGGAAGCATCAGACCAGATTTTCGCGTCTTTTGTACTACCGTCCAAGGCAATGAAAAATTTTCAAAAGCAGTACACAGAATCCTTTTTTTCCGAATACCCCGACCCATTTGAAAGGGTGGCCTTCTGGGACAAACACTTGCAGGAACGCACACTTCTGGAAGACGACTCAATCCCTTATGCGTATCCAAGCGAATTCGATCAGGGACTTTACGGCGGGATGCTCGGCGGTGATGTCCGGTTTCTAGCCATGGCCGAGGACGGATGGGTATCCTCTGGATGGATATCTTCTATGGTCCCTCCACTGCTTAAAAACTTGTCTCATTTAGATACGCTCTCATTTAATGAATCCAATGTCTGGTTTCAGAGGTACAAAAAACAGCTACGGATTATGGCAGATACCGCTAGGGGTAAATTCGGAATAGCCCACTTGATCCTGATTGACAGTCTTAATTTTGTCTTCGAGCTTATAGGGGCTACTGAAACATATTTAAGCATCGAGGATAGCCCCGAACTTGTCCGAAAGGCTATAGATATGGGTTTTGATATAAACCTGAAAGTCCACGATACTTTTTTTGACATTGTTGGAGGTATAAAAGGAGGAACGTGCTCATGGGTTATTCCTTGGCTGCCCGGGAGGATAATATGCGAAAGTGTCGACCCGTTTCACATGACATCCATTGACTATTTCGAAAAGTGGGGTCGTGAGCCAATCGACCGGATATTCAAAAAATATGACGGCGGGGTCCTGCACATCCATGCGAACGGTAGACACCTCACAGACGCAGTGAGCAGAATCGAGGGGTTGAAAGCGCTCCTTTTTGTGGATGAAAAGGACCACCCACCAGTATTCAGCATACTCGATGATCTGAAAAAACGGTCAGGCGGTATACCTATTAGTGTGTATGCTGCCTACAAAGATTTTTCTGAAAGACTCAATAACCACACCCTTCCAGGTGGTACATTCTACTATGTATCAGGGGCTGAAAACGCAGATGAAGTCAACCGATGTATGGAAAAAGTGCGAAAATACCGCACATGACAAGCCCTTCACATTTAATTATTACCCGTTCTCTTTCTTCTTGCAGGATTAGTAAATCTAAGCATCTTCATACGATGCTGCAGCGAATCTACTAAAATACCGGAAATTAAAATAATTCCAATAAATGCATCACGCCAATTTATCGGTATATCTATGAGAGCGAGTCCGTTGGATATGGAACCTATTATCAATGTAGCGACAAATACTCCAATCAAAGTTCCTCTGCCACCGTTTAACGATATTCCGCCAAGAACAACAATGGTCAATATTTTAAACTCATAACCGGTACCGAATGTTGAATTTGCAAAGCCGACCTGGGCAGCATTTATCACACCACCTAGTGCAGCCATAATGCCTGAAATTAAAAACGTTATATATTGGGTTTTTCTAATTTTTATACCAGCAAGCCGTGCTGCGGTGGAATTGGCACCCACAAGATGCATATCTCTTCCAAGCCTCGAGTATCTTAACAGAAAATATCCCACAGCCATTAGAACTAGGAAATAAATAAATGGAAGAGGTATAACATCAAACAAAAAATATCTTCCGATTCTTAAAAATGCTTCTTTCGGTATACTGATATTATCCAGCGAATAATAAAAGGATAATCCTCGAAATATTGCCAGTGTGCCAAGGGTTACAATAATGGAATTGATCCCGACCTTCGTTACTAAAAATCCATTAACCGTACCAATAACCAAACCTACCGAAAGCCCCGCCAGAATTATCAGCGGTATGGGAATCACAACTCCAGGGATATTGAAAAGTTTTGCAACAACGACCATGGCGAGTCCAAAAATTGAACCGATTGAAATATCAAAATTTCCTGCAAGGACAACCGGAGTCAGTCCCACCGCAACGATTCCTGAAATTGCGAGAGATGCCATGATCGCCTTGAAGTTGACCACACTGAAAAATCTTGGATTAATCAATGAAAAAACGAGGACCATGATTCCATAGACAACTATTAACGAGAGTATAATGGAATTCTTACCGGAAACACTTATTCGAGATAATATACTGACTCTTTTTCCTCTTATCATTGATGTTTTCAAACCCTCTATATTAATAATCACCTGCTTGCTATTTTGCGATACTTCTATTCTTTCTTATCTCATAAAATGCGACGATTACCACGAGTGCAAAGCCCTGAAAAATCTGAATAAAATAAAATTGTATATTCATGAGAGATAAGCCGGTAAAAATTATTGTAATAATAGTTACTCCTATTATTGTCTTCCATATGCTTCCTTCCCCACCGCTAAGAGACATGCCTCCCAGAAAAACCGCGGATAATACCGGTAGGAGGAGGTTGTTGCCATGATAAATATAGCCGATGCCGGATAATGCAACCATAATTATCGATGCTATACCTGTTATCCCCCCCATGGCCACATAAAGCATGATCTTGATAAATTTGACCCTTATTCCCGATAGCTTGGCAGCCTGAGGATTCGCTCCGATGAAATAAATTTGTTTCCCGATCTTGGTAAAACTGAGAAAAAACCAGTAGACAAGCAAAATAAGGATTAAAACGATAACAGGATAGGGAATTATGAATAGAGATTTTGTCGCAAAATAAAATAACTCGTCGGTGAGCATTAGAATACTTCGACCGTTTGTTAAAACCTGTCCGAGTGCGATTAAAATCGACGTTGTAGCGAGGGTTAATATCAGTGGTATGAGGTTAAAATATTCTGCCAGCAAACCGTTAAAAAGTCCGACAAATATCGGTAGTATAAATCCAACTACAAGGCAGAGCCACAAACTCCAACCTCTCTCGTACTGAATGGCCATTATTACAGTACTCAACGAAAGGCTTGCACCAAAACTTATATCAAGACCTCTTGCTACAATCAAAGGCGTTATTCCGATAGCGATAATACCCGCGATAACCATGTTATTGAGCATCGTGCTAAAATTTGCATAAGTGAAGAAATTCTGACTTGTGATAGAAAAAAGTACAAGAAGAACAAGAAGAACGATGAACAAAATTGCCGTATCAGGGATACTTCTTATTTTCCTTTTCAGTTCTAAGGGTTGATCCACCTGGTTACCTTTTTCTCAATCAATTTAAGAACTCGTGTTACTTAAAATTATCAAGCGTTTATTGATGCGCCATTACTAATGTATAATCCTAACGTTTTTACACTATCATATTTGTTCTGATTTTAAGCTGTAACAAGATGCATCAATTCACTGGGGTTGGTTTCTTCGGTAATAAATTCCCCGACAATTCTCCCTTTTTTCATTACGATCACCCTATCCGATATTGCCATTATTTCAGGAAGTTCCGAAGAAACCATTAAGACACCGGAGCCTTTCTCACAAAAATCCTCAGCAATACTATAAATCTCCGCCTTTGATCCGACATCAATACCGCGAGTCGGTTCAGCCATGAGTAATATTTTTGACTCCCGTTCAAGCCACTTTGCCACAACCACTTTCTGCTGATTTCCGCCGGAAAGATTGTTCAGTATTGAGCTAATACTTGGAGTTTTAATTTGTAATTTATCCACCCATTTTAAAGCATGATCTTTTTCCAGTCTTTTATTGAGGCGCATCCCCTTCCCGATATTTTCTATATTTGCGCTTATGATATTGGTTTTAACATCCATGGACAGCGCAATACCCTCATCCTTCCTGTCGATCGGTACAAACCCCAGATTATGTTTTTTCGCGACTGATGGATGTCTTAACTCGACTTTTTTGCCACCAATAAAAATTTCCCCTGAACTTTTTCTCAGGTCGCTAAAAATTACATTGAAGAGAAGCTGAATACCAGAGCCAAGCAGGCCGAAAAATGCAACTATCTCACCTTTCCTCAAATTAAACGATATATCCTGCAGTTTGTCTAAATAGAATAGATTTTTTACTTCAAATATGACCTCCCCTTTGGCGATTTCTTTTTTTGGATATAATTCCGAAAATGCTTTTCCCACAATCATATTTACAAGTTCCTGCTTACTCGTTTCTTTTGTTAGAACATCTCCAACTTTTTTCCCATCCCGCAGCACCACCGTTCTGTCTGTTATTTCAAGAATTTCTTCCAGTCTATGGGTAATATAGATTACTGAAATACCTTCATTCTTTAATTGTCTAATAATTGAATAGAGTATTTTAACATCTTTTTCATTAAGTGCGGATGTCGGCTCGTCCATAACGATGATTTTTGCCTTTGTGTGAACAGCTTTGGCAATTTCAACTATCTGTTTTTCTGCAACTGATAAATTTTCCAGTATCTCCAGCGGATCTATGGAAGATTCAAAATAAGAGAGTACACTCTTCGATTCTTTGATCATTTGTTTCCAGTCTACAGTACCAAATTTTGTAACTGTAACTTTACCGGCAAATATGTTTTCTGCGACAGTAATCGGTTCAAATGAGGAAAGTTCTTGATAGATAACTCGTATTCCATAATCCAGACTGTCACCGGGGTTGTTAAAAATAACACTTTGACCCTCGATTAATATCTCCCCCAGCTCAAGCTGATATGCACCGGATAGTACTTTGATAAGAGTTGATTTTCCTGCGCCATTTTCTCCCAGCAGCCCCAACACTTCGCCTTTTTGTAAATTAATGGAAACATTATCAAGCGCTCTGACACCGGGGAAATTCTTTGTAATATTATTCATTTCGTTTCTGGACATAGCTACCGTTTCATAATCTTATTGGATTAAGAAATACCAGAATATTTCTTAATAGTTTTTAGTGAATTGAGTCGGACAAACGCGACAAGGTCTAGTTCGCCGAAGTAAGCGTTTTCAAACCGGCATTACACAAGTTTAGTGTTAATTGGGGTACAATTATATTGTACCCCAATTATTTTTGAATACTTTTATTCTTCAGCGTAAAGTGTTGTCTCTCCGGGATAGTAATCTTCGATATTATCCTTTGTGAGAACAACATGCTCGAGATATGTAACAGAAGGAATAGGTTTACCATAGATATGTGAAAGTACCAACGGCACAACATAGGTTCCATATGTTTCAGGCACCCAGCCAACTGTTCCATCCGTAATACCGGACCTGATGAGCGGCCTGCCTAGATCATCACCACCGAGTGAAGCAAGCAACATGTTGTCTTCACTCCATCTACCTAGGGTTTTTGCCGCTGCATAGAAACCCGCCGATGCGGCCTCAAATGGTGAAAATACTACTATATTTTTATCATCCGGATATTTTGCTAATATATCCATCCAGGGAGACTGGTAGTCAGCTCCGACCTCAACCTGAACGGCTATCGAGGGTTCTGCGAGGAAATCAACAATATGCCCGAATTCTTCAACCATGACCTTTCTTGCGCCCCACATCCTGTAGGACACTACTTCACCAAAATCGGGATTCCAGCAATAATAAACCCTATCGACATTTTCAATTCCACCAAATTGTTCGTTAATTTTCTCGATTGCAAATTCACCTATTAAAACTCCATTTGCCCAGTTATCACCACCCATGAACGGGAAACCTTTTACGGTTACGTCGAGCCCGAGAATCCAGGTGCCCTTCTCCATTGCTTTCCTGGCTATCATTGTGTTTGATTTCTCGTCAACTCCATATTGTACGAATACATCGGGTTCCCATGCAAGAATTGCATCGGCATTCTTGATTGTTGTGTTAACGTCAAATGCATTGTCGAGAACCAGAAGATCTTCGTCCCTACCTCCGGCAAGTTTCCAATAATCGACGATACTGTTTACGATCTGAGTACAGATTGGAACGGAAGCCGCCAGATTTGTTATCGCCAATTTGTAACCTTTTGCATAGTCTTTCTTAAAAGACCCTGCCAACGCCTGTTCTCTAAAGAACTCATAATCATATTCTCCAGAATAGACCCCAGCTCCTTCAACATCTGCACCAACCGGGAGCTTTGGTTCTAAAACCGGCTCACCTTTCATAGTAAACTCCGGTTCAGCAGTTGTTGTTGCCGGTTTTCCCTTTTCTTCTTTTTGTCCTGCTGCAAAAACCATTGTTACCAACATAAGGAAAATCAATATAGATACAAGCAATGATGCAAATCTCTTCATTCTCACCCTCCTTAAAAGATTTTGATTGTACCATGGTAATGTAAATGAAAAATTAGTCAAGCTAATTTGTCTATTTATTTCTCCCATTCAAAAAGTGCTTGACATATAGGTTTTATTGATTTAGATATAGGTAATTTTCTTGACACGGGTAGCACCGTATCGTCCTTTAATATTCATAATCTTTGTACCTTAGATATGCTAAATAATTATGACTTAATGATTAAAAGTGAAACCTCCGGCCGGATAAGTAAATAAGATATGATGGTGAGGTGATGCACGCATATATAACGAACAGACAACTCATCAGTGCTCGCAGCACGATCGATGGAAAGAAAGCGCCGGTGAAGTCAGTCGGTCTATAAAGAATCGATCATATCAGTTGGTTACTTTTGTACGACCTTGAGATATCTCATAGTTATAGACAGCAAGGAGAAGTAAATGAGTGTGCATGATTTGATAAATTTAAAAGACAAGATCGCCATTGTGACAGGGGCAAGCCGCGGACTGGGAAGCGCTTTTGCAGTCGCTCTTGCCGAGGCTGGCGCTAATGTAGTGATCACCAGCCGGCACGGCGCAGAACTGAAGAACACAGCCCAGAAGATTAAGAATGCCGCGCGGGAAGTGCTAGAGCTTGAGTCTGACATAAGCAAGGAAGAAGATGTAATCGAAATGGTCGACGAAACGGTCGGGAAGTTCGGGACAGTCGATATCCTTGTCAATAACGCAGCATCCATGAGGATCGATAAACCACCAGAAGATACAACTCTTGATGAGTGGAACTCTGTTATAGATCCGAACATAACAGGAGTATTTCTGTGCTCAAGGGAAGCGGCAAAAATAATGAAAAAACAAAAAAAGGGCAAAATCATCAATATCAGTTCTGCGGCTGCTTATGACGTTCTCAAATATTTTCACGGCGGCTCTTACGAAGTGACGAAGACCGCTGTAATAATGATGACAAAAGTTCTGGCGACTGAATGGGCACCTTACAATATAAATGTAAATGCCATTGCCCCCGGGTATTACAACACAATCCCGAACCAGAAATTCCTGAAAAAAGAGCCTGGCCTGTATAATAAAGTGCTTGACATGATCCCCCTCAGGAAACTGGGCACCATCGAAGAGCTTGCCGGGCTTCTAGTTGTAATGGCTTCAGATATTTCAAATTACATGACCGGAACAACAGTCACGATTGATGGAGGTTACACCTGCTGGTAATCAAATTTTTTGAATCACGGAAATATTTTTATACTGAAAACCAAAACAGAATTTCAGAGGCATTATTTTACGTTTTATATACAACCGCATTATAGGAGAATTAGGGACTATGAGCAGTTTATTAGAGCAGATGGAAATTAAATACAGGCAAAAAATTCAGGCGCTTCATTTTTTTGATGCAAACTGTTGCCTCGGCCGGGTTAACAATCGCGGCCCTTTTTTTATGAACAGCGTGGATGATATGATAGGTCATATGGATCGCAGCGGGATTGAAAAAGCTGTGGTCTGCCACGCACTTGCACGCTATTCCCACCCCTATTTCGGTAATGAAAGACTTTTACAGGAGATTGCAGGAAACGAGAGGCTCACAGGGTGCTTTATAATGCTGCCCGATGGTACACGAGAACTGGGTCCACTGGATGAGTACATCGACTATATGATCAAAAACAAAGTATATTTCGCTAAAATTTTCCCGGACTCGCTTCGCTTTTCCGTCGCTGAATGGTCTGCCTCATCGCTTTTCAGGAGTCTAGAGCTGAGGAGGGTCCCGCTTTTTATCAGGTCTCGGGAAATATCATGGAGCGACCTTTACAGTATCCTGACAAATTACCCCGCGCTACCCGTTATCGTGGAGCAGGGTGACGCTGAAACCTACAGAGATCTGAGGTATCTGTACCCTTTGATGGAAAAATGCATAAACCTTTATCTTGAAGTTCACAACTCCCACCTTTACCTTCAGATTGACGATATTGTCGGGCGTTTTGGTGCACAACGGCTGGTTTTTTCAACCTACTACCCTGTGGACGACTCCCAGACGTCCGTGATGCTTATCACCCATGGCAGGTTCGACATGAAAGACAAGGAAATGATAGCGCATGGTAATCTCGAGAGTTTGATCGAGGGGGTAAAGAAATGAAAACCGAACCATTTATTGTTGACGCCCACACCCATCTCGGCTACTGCTCAAACTTTTATATGCCTGACGTAACCCCCGGGAAAATGATCGAAATAATGGACATCTGCGGAATAAAAAATATTTGTACAAGCCACATCGTGGGTTTGTACACTCACAATATTGAGTTCGCTTTTGAAGAAACCGCCCTGGCAGTTCAGAAGTTTCCTGGGAGGATATTCGCCTACGCTATATATGACCCTTTTCTCCAAAAGAAATCGCTCGAGCTCATAGATAAGTACATATCCACCAAAGGATTTGTAGGGATAAAGATCCATCCCGCCATGCATGAGTACCCGATGGATGGAATGAATTATGAACCTCTCTGGGAATACGCTGATGAAAAAAAGCTTGTTGTTCTGACCCATTCGTGGGACGCCACACCACAAAACACCTACCCTTTTGAGGTTGTACCAGCGCAGGAGTATGCACAGCCTAAACTTGTTGACCGCATTGCGGGAAATTACCAGGGGCTGAAAATACTCCTCGGCCACGGGGGAGGCCATTATTATGGACAGGTCCAGGCAATCGAAATGGCCAGTAAGCACGATAATGTTTATGTTGATATCTGCGGCGAGGCAAAGGGATTTGGTGTGGTCGAATGGCTTGTGAAAGAGATAGGATCCGAAAAAATATTGTACGCGTCTGATTTCAGCTGGCTTGACCCAAGGGGCCACATAGGACGCGTTCTCATGGCGAATATTTCTACCGAGGACAAAGAACGTATACTATATAAAAACGCGAACGAGATGTTTGATTTTACTGTTTAAGGAGAAAAAACAAAATGCCAGATGCTAAAACTACAGTTGACTCCAGGATTGATGAAAAGCTAGCAATTGAAGGCGGCAATCCTGTGCGGATTGAACCGCTGCCGCCGGAGTTCCCGGGAGCAAATTACTACGGAGAAAAGGAGGAGGAATATGTCCTTCGCGTCGTCAAAGCCAGGAATCCTTTCCGGTTTTACGGCCCCGATCTTCAACACATGTGCGACAAACTCGAGGATGAGTTCGCAAGACAACGCGGGTCAAAGTACGCACTCGGCGTAAGCAGCGGCACCGAGGCGCTTTATGTCGCTCTTGCAGCTTTCGGCGTCGGCCCGGGGGATGAAGTGCTGCTACAGGGCTATCTATGGACAAGCTGTATCAACGCAGTGGTAAGGTTGGGGGCCATTCCCAGGATGATCGACATTGATGACACCTTTACCATATCACCTGAGGATCTAAAGAACAAGATAAGCCCCAGAAGCAAGGCAGTTCTGTTCGTTCACATGAGTGGTGCGGCCGGTAATATAAAACCGGTCATTGAGATTGCTCGAGAAAACGGTTTGAAGGTTCTCGAGGACTCAGCACAATCCAACGGGGCAAAACTGGACGGTAAATATATCGGTACATATGGTGACATCGGTATCTTCAGCTTCCAGATAAACAAGAACATAACAGCTGGTGAGGGTGGAATGATAATATGCGACGATGAGTATCTATATAAAAGGTGTTTTGCCGCCCACGATCTCGGCTACGCGCGTAATGACAAAGGTCAGCTCATGCAGACCAGCGATGACGAGCGTTACCAGATCTTCGGTGCTGGCGCGAGGATGAGTGAAGTAACCGGGGCACTGGCACTGGCCCAACTTGGAAAAATTGATACAATAACAGCCGCGATGAGAAAAGCGAAATGGAAAATCAGAAAACAGCTCGAGGACATACCTGGATTGAGTTTCAGAAGGATATTAGATCCCTCTGGCGACAGCGGGTGTTTTATGATCACCATTTACGAAACACCGGATATCTGTAAAAAGTTTACCGAAGCGCTAAAAGCTGAAGGTATCCACGGTAAAGAAGGGTCTTTACACACCCTCACAATGGAGGAATGGGGTCTTCACTGGTTCTTCAACAATCTGAGTCTTGTCAATCGCCGGAGTATTTCACCGAGCGGATGGCCCTGGACCCTTTCTGAAAACGCGTTCGCAAAGAATTATAGGTATGATAGAAAATCGCTGCCGAACTGCGACGACCTTGCAAGTCGATCAGCCCTTCTGATGATCCCATCGAGCCTCACGGACGACGACATAAACGACATTGTCGTTGCGTATAAGAAGGTCGCAAAGCACGTATTGTAAATTAATGTACCAGTCTATTATATTTTTAACTACATACAACTTGATCTGCCCATAAAGACTGGTCCATATATTATGTCAGGATCATGGAGAAACGTCTTTAGAAGTATCAGCACTTTTAGATCATGACTCCCATTGGACTCATCTCATCAGGGTATTTTGCCTAAGGCCCACCTGATTTCCTGACTTTTGAAGAATTACCAAACTTAATATAATGTACCCGGAAGCACAATCCTCATTGCAAAACCAGGTAAATATAATCCAGGCTTCCCTCATGTTCGTATCGACTGCCTGTTCAGATATACCTAAATGTATATCTGGGTTCATTGTCCGTTACTCTGTAATCTGAATTAACCTAGATACCATAAATGAATACACCCATTAGCGTATATGGGTCCTCCATACGATACATGAGCTTTGAAAAAAGGTGACCTGCCCCCACACTTTGTACCACTTCCAGAGTTAGT
>CAYFYU010000115.1:0-11163 GCA_964347455.1 uncultured Spirochaetota bacterium
TGACTTTCTTTTTCCCGATTGGATGGGATTCGCTGAAGCCCCAGTACCCCCTGTTAAGGGTTCAGCGAATGGAGTCTACGTGGTAGACGCTTATATGCAATCAGTCGGCGGAATCCATGAACCAATTATTTGGAAGATTAAAGATGGAAAGGTTTTTATAAGAAGGACGAAAACTGAACTAAAACAGGTAAAATTAAAGAAAGAAGATGGCACGATTTTAATTGTCGGTAGTGGTGCCGCCGGTAATATGGCAGCCATTACTCTCCGTCGAGAAGGATTCGAGGGAAGATTGATCATGGTTACACCAGAATCGGATCTACCCTATGATAGACCGAATCTTTCGAAAGATTATCTGGGTGGTGAGCTGGAGAAAAAATGGATGCCTCTAAGAGATGAAGAGTTTTATCAAACCCAAAAAATCGACATACTGAACAATCATCGTGTTGTACGGGTAAGTCCGAAGGATAAAAGGATAATTTTTTACGATGATGATTATCTTATATATGATAAGCTCCTCATCGCAACGGGGGGTATACCTCGTTCTCTGGATATACCGGGAGCAGATCAAAAAAACTGTTTTCTTTTAAGAAGCCTTGACGACTGCGATGCCATCATCGCTGCACTGGAGAATGCAGAGAATATTTTAATAATTGGAGCCAGCTTTATAGGATTGGAGGTTGCCGCAGCTATGAGGGCACGGGAATTGAATGTCCGCATAGTAGCTCCTGAAAAGGTTCTTATGGGGAAGATATTTGGTGGCAAGATAGGCGAACGCATAAGAAGGCTTCATGAATCTCATGGTGTACATTTCCATCTGGGTGTTGTACCAGAAAAGATAATCGGTAATGGCCAGGTACAGAAGGCTCTACTTTCAGATGGCACTACCTTAAACGTTGATGTTGTCATTGCAGGTATAGGGATTATTCCTGCTATCCATTTTCTCGAAGAAACGGGAATTGTGGAAAACCATGCTATCCCAGTTGATGGAATGATGAGGACAAAAGCTGAGGATATTTTTGCTGCCGGAGACATAGCCCTGGTCCCAGATTTCATCATGGGAGGTACAAGGAGGGTCGAACACTGGGTGGAGGCGGAGCGGCAGGGGCAGCACGCCGCTCGTTGCATGCTCGGATCTCAGGAAGAGTACAGGGAAGTGCCCTTTTTCTGGACAAAGCAGTACGATACGTCCATAAAGTATGTAGGGTACGCTATGAAGTACCATAAGATTGTCTTTAGAGGCGATGTAGAGAGTGATAGTTTCCTCGCAGGATATTACAATTCAAAGAGACTGCTCGCCGTTGCTGGTAAAGGGAAAACTGATGAGATAATCATCATGAGCGAGTTGCTGAAAGCAGGTGTTCCCGTGCCTTTGCATATATTCAAGGATCAGAGTACCAATATGGGTGAACTGCTTCGTAAAAAAGGGTAGCGGACGAGCCTTAAACGTGTCTGAAACGGCGAAGAACTGCTGCAGCTGTTGAAACAGGTTTTTTTGGAACTCGGAGAGACGCAGAGCGAGATTTCGGTATCAGTTTACGCAGTTTTTCTATTTGGGTTCCATCTATTCTATACTTTTTTATTATATTTTCGAATTCATCAGCTGCTATCTTTTGTGCTTCGTGCAATTTCATGAGTACCCTACTTTTAACGTTTACCTCAGCATCCCCGGTTGTATCCACAGATACGAACAAACTGTTTTTCAAGTCGTTTGAAATTTTAGTCTGTACACCATCGCTTTGTGTTGAAGGCATGCAGCCGAAGGGTTTTACCGATATGACCATGTGGGCCTTTCGATGTTTAACAGTATTTATATGTTTCCCTGCTTCCATGTGTCCTTCGCCACCAGTAAGTTTCGTATTGTAGTAGGGTGCAGCATAAACTGCCAGTCTTTTCTGACTTGCCAGTGAGTCAGGTTTATTTCCTAAAAGAAACCGGTAGTAATTATAACACTGATGGACCATGGCTTTGAGATACCTGAGGAACATCAGTGTTTTCAGCACTTTAAACCTCGACCTAAAGGCTCTCTCTTTAACGTACTGTATCTTTACCCATATGAGGTATTCGAGCCAGGTGGAGATAGGTTCAATCATCGGTTCGGCTCCCTCCTCTATAAGCCATGAGGGCAGGCGGTAGCTGGCGTCTCCTTCCTGTATGTGTGAGAAGAATTCACCGGTTATTTTTACTTTTGGTTTTGGAACCAGGTAATCTAATTCCAATGACGAGAGTTCATTTTTAATTTGTTTGAGTGCGCGAGGAAGGGAAGTATGGTGTCGCAAGGTATTGGCCACGACCATACGTGCAGTGTCCCTCCATCTATCGGCGCTACGAGGTGCCACTTCATAGGGTTTGATCTTGTAATATACATCATTTATGATATCAGCAATGAGCATGGTTTTCACAAAACGAAAGAAATATTTTTTATCGATGTTAAATCCCAATTCATCGAGTTTTCTCTTCAATGCATCATTCTGCTGTAGTGCAATAATCGTAAAATTCCCAAACCCGGCGTCTTTCACAGCTTTTCGATATTCAGCCTCATACATTCCGAATCTGCATGGCCCGCAAGATCCTGCAGTTATGTAGAAATAATTTTTCTCTATATCTTTTTCTCCATTCGCCTCCAATTGCCAAAGGTAGCGTATTATATTCCCTGCTGTGTAATAAACCGGATTACACTGTCCCTTATTACAGTATATCTTACCGATTTTCAAAGAATCGTTGTCAGGCTCTGGGAGTAGCGATACTTCGTATCCAAGGAATTCGAAGAAGGCTTTAAGTAATATCTCGTGGGTTTTCGTTAAACCACCAAAGAGAACTTTTGGCATTGCAACAGATCCTCTTTATATCTCTTCAGAAAATAGTGTATAGTCTCTACTCTAATTTTGATTGAGCTTACCGGTCTGTTTTCATCGATTTCATGGAAAGTAAAATATGGAGATGACGATCGATTGAAAATCTCATCGAGCACAGAGTAGAGGGGTGCATCGTGACCACAGCGAAATGAAGAAAGATCGAGCGCAATGAGATTTGGGTGTCTTGAGACGAATTTCGCAGCCCAAACTTTCAAAGAGGTATTTTCACTGTAGCATCTCGACCACACATCCCTGACATCTAGATGATGAGCGGTATTTTCTCTCTTCTCTTTATCGAATAGCCTCGTTACAATATCTCCGTTTCTGGGAAGGCTTTCTATAGTAAATATGGAATATCCGTATCTATTCAGTTCATCAAGGATCCCATGATTGATTCCCGGGTCGTTATGATATGGTCTTCCGAGCAGTACTATACCGATTTCACCTTCTATTTCAAGTTCACGAAGCTTCTGTTCAGCTTTCAGGCGCAGTTTGTTAATCGAGCTTTCCCATTCGGTAAGTGCGGCCTCCATGGCACGCTGGTTTTCTTTCTTTGATATATGAAAAACAGTCCTGAAGCATGTGTACAATTGTCTTTCGAAAACATCCAATTCAGCAATGTCAAAAACCGGATTGAGAAATTTAATATCTTTTTCCAGAAATTCATCCTTCTCAAGTGTAAATGCTGCCTTGACTACTTCTGGTGTAGCCGCCAGTGCCGGGCATGCCCAGTGGTATATCGCCTCGTGAATTTCACCCTTTACCATTCTGATGCAGGGAAAGAAGATATGTGATATTCCCTCTTTATATATAAGACTGTATACATGAGAAATAGCGATTTTTGACGGAAAACATGGATCGATCGATCCTCTTCCCGCAGTTTGCTTATATAATGTTTGTGATGTGTAATCAGAAAAAACAACACTTTCACTCCGATACTTTTCAAATATGTCCTGAAAAAAGGTGCGGTTGAATACATATTAAGAACCCTTGGTATCCCGATAACCGCATTTTCAATATCCTTTTTTCTCCTGACAAACCTCGATGAGGTATTTACCGATGGATGGGAAAATGGTTTGAAGAATTCTCTGTTTGTTATGTGTACAAAGTGAGGTGCATGGCTTGAATTTTTTTCGATTTTCTGAATTGTTCTAGCCAAAGCATCTCTACCCTGAACCTGACCTTTTTCACAGTTCGCTATGATGTATCTGTTTGACTGTTTGCCTGCTTCGACATTGATAAATGTTCTCATACATCGATTTTTACAGTAGCTACATCGGGTTTTTTCACTTTTATCAACTGAATATGTGATCTTCGGGAGAGTATCAAAACCTACAAATTTTGATTCTGAAAGATGCAAGCGGGCAGTACTAGATCTCCCATTAATTTGTCGCAATGAGCCATAATGAGCCTCTAGTGCTGCACCAATTGCACCGGCTACCTCATTATAGGGATGCACATGCACACAGGCATCCTTCACCTTTGATTTAATAAAGTCATACTGCGCTTTTACAACTGCGAGATTATTGTGAGTTCCTCCCTGTAGTACGAACTCTTTACCCAGCCTGCTCAGATTAGGTTCACGTACCACATAGAGCCACACATTTTGGGGAAGTATCTTGGCAAGACCTGCCATAATTTCCTCAGGTTTCCAGCCAAGTTGTTGAAAATTCACAATATCCGCCTCGAGGAAAATTGCGCATCCAAAGTTGAAATCGGGTATGCGTTTGGCCTTAAGGGCGGTTTCTGCATATTCATCGATGCTGTATCCAAATCTTTCGGCAGTGGATTGTAAGTAGTAGCCGTTTCCGGCGGAACATTGAGTATTCAGTCTGAAATCTTTTATTGCACCATTACTGATCAAGATTATCTTGATATCCTGTCCGCCGACGTCACAAATTACTTCAGCACCGGGAAAATATTTTAATGCACCCAGGGTGTGTGCAACTGTCTCGACAACGGCAACATCACCGCTAAAAACTGCTTGCAGCAGATCTTTGGCATAACCGGTAAAACCAATCCCGCGAACTCTTAGCCTGAGTCCTTTCTTTAGGATCTTATCATGCAGGGAAAGAAGAATACGACGAGCATCTTCAACTGGATTCCCTTCGGATATTTTATAGGCTGTTTCTATGACGGCATCATTTGTATCGAGAATTACCCCTTTGGTCGAGGTCGAACCGCCGTCAACACCTAAAAAGACGCTTATTTCTTTGTTGAATGAGAGCTGAACTGTCGTCCTGGAATCCTGAAACAGGTAGTTTTGCTCAGCAGCGCTTGGAGAACGATGCACTTTTTGAGCGTATTTCTTGTAGAAATTTTCCTTTTCCCTTGTACTATGAAAGAAAGGAGAGAAAGTTGACGTAATCTTCTCCTGCCTTAGGTTACTCTTATTCCTATATGTATGCCGCAGAAGTTCCAAAGGACTGGATGGAGAACCTATTTGACTATTGGACTGTCCGAGGAGCGCTGCACCGATTGCCCCATAAATAAGAGCATTATCCGGGACATAAATATCCAATTCATTAAATTTTATTTTTCTTTCGTTCCATATCGTCTGGAGACGTACTTTCCATGTTTCACTGAGAGATTTAAAGAAAACGTTCGGACCGCCAAGAAGAAGAACCGGAGGATAAGGGATATAGCCGCGAGCGAGTACTGATAAATTCTGATCGACAATAGCCTGAAAGAGTGAAATGATCAGCGAATCTACTGGAACCCCCTGTTTCTGTAAACTGTTGATATCAGTTTCGGCAAATACACCACATTTGCCGGCAATGGGGTAGAGCTTTTCACTCTCAAAGTGAATATTCCGAAGATTTTCTGGAGACAGATTCAGCTTCATAAGTATTCGGTCGATCGTTGCGCCAGTTCCTCCCGCACAGCGATCGTTCATTGTAACGAATTTGCCATTGTCTCCACGCCAGGCAATATACTTGGCGTCTTGCCCACCGAGTTCGAAAACTGATCCAATGTTCTGATGATTATACTCCACAGCCTTGCTCAGGGCGTTCACTTCTTGAAAATGACGGGTTCCAAGTATGTCCGCAATCCTTTTACCACCGCTTCCTGTTGTGAATAACATTAATTTTGAATTGTCAAATTTATCCCGAATCTGAGCGAGGAAATCCTGCACCAACAGGAGCTGCTTTGTTTTATGTCTTTCATATCTTTTCCAAAGAATTCTCTTTTCATCATCGATCACTACAGTTTTTACCGTTGTTGATCCAATATCAAGTCCAACTGT
Organism: uncultured Spirochaetota bacterium; assembly: GCA_964347455.1. GTDB lineage: Bacteria > Spirochaetota > B62-G9 > B62-G9 > DRHN01 > JAGLSF01. The sequence goes on from CAYFYU010000115.1 coordinate 6,100, forward strand.
TAAAACATTTGACATTGTTTTTAATGTATACCCTTAGGTTTAGAAAGATGGCCTGAGCTCCCTTCAGAGAGCTTTAAATATCATTTTATTTGTTGAGGTATTAGTTTGCAACACTGTTTTGTCTGAGTAAATGAGAAAAATTAGTCATCAAAGATGGGATTCAATCTTCTTTAAAAGCTGTTTCTTTGGAAATGCCCCGATGATGCGATCGATTTCCTTGCCGTCCTTAAACAGAAGAAGCGTCGGTATGTTCATCACACCAAACTTGAGTGGTGTCTCCTGGTACTGATCGATATTGAGTTTCACAACCTTTATTTTCTCGTTGTATTCTCCTGCAATCTCTTCAAGAATTGGTTCCATCATTTTGCAGGGGCCACACCATTCAGCCCATAAATCGACAATTACGAGCTTTCCCTGTTCACTAACAGCATTCGTAAATTCCGCATCTGTCGTGTTGTTAATGAGCGACATTTCCCCTCCAGAAAATTTAATTGGTCTAAAATATATCGCAGATCAACAGGACGGACAATAAAAAGTTAAAGTAATGGATTCTCCTATTTGGTCGATACAATAGATGAATCTTATAATTTTTTCACGTTCATTGTACGAGAGGCCGTAACTATGGTGAGAGGATTGTACACAGGGGCATCAGGGATGATTGCCCAGATGAAGCGTATCGATGTACTTTCAAACAATCTTGCAAATGTGAATACACCCTCATTTAAGAGAGATTCAACCATAATAAAGGCTTTTCCTGAAATGCTCATGCGAAGAATTAATGATGACGGCGTCCGAATTGTGCCGATCGGTTCCTATGATCTGATGCCTGTAATCGGTAAGATAGGGACAGGGGTTGAGGTCAATGAGGTGTATACCCGTTTTGCCCAGGGTTCACTGAAGCAGACTGAGAACGACTTCGATATATCCCTTGAGGGGGAGGGGTTCTTTTCCGTCGCAACGCCGGAGGGTGAACGGTACACTCGAAACGGTAGTTTCTTAATAGATCGCGATGGTTTCCTTGTAACAAAAGATGGATACCAGGTTTTAGGAGAAAATGGCCCAATTCGGCTAAAAAAGAATAATTTTATTGTTGATGAAGACGGTAATGTATTCGAAAATGCCGAGTACAGTGAGGATCCCTCCAGATTGGTTAGCATGCAGGAAAATGAATGGAACGAGATGGTCCTGCTCGATCGGTTGAAAATCGTGAATTTCCCAAAAATTCGCTACGTTAAAAAGGTAGGCGATAGTCTTTACCGGGAAACGGAGTACTCGGGGGAATCGTTTATCATCGCTGAGGAGAGGCCAAAGGTGTATCAGGGTTTTCTTGAAACCTCAAACGTTAATCCTGTAATTGAAATGGTAAATCTCATTGAGGTGCACAGAAATTATGAAGCGAATCAGAAAATGATACAGGCCCATGACAGCGCCCTTGGGAGAGTGATAAATGAGGTTGGTAAGATTTAATCCAAATTACAAAAAGGACAAATTGGTGATATTTCTTTCAGAAAGGAGCTAGTGTTATGATGAGATCTCTCTGGACTGCTGCAAGTGGTATGATAGGACAGCAGTTCAATATTGATACGATATCCCACAACCTTTCGAACGTAAATACAACTGGATTTAAAAAAGGACGGCCTGATTTTGAGGATCTGCTCTATCAGACGTTGCGTGCAGCCGGTACACCTGCGACCAGAGATACCCTCGTTCCGACGGGTATACAGGTAGGTCATGGAGTACGGCCGGCAGCAACACAAAAGCTTTACTCGCAGGGAAGCCTGCAAAATACCGGAAATAAGCTCGACCTCGCCTTGGAGGGGGAAGGATTCTTTAGGGTCCAACTCTACGATGGAAGCTTCGGGTACACGAGGGATGGAACATTTAAAATTGATTCCAACGGACAAATAGTTAACAGCAATGGATATAAATTAAGTCCAGAAATCGTCATGCCAGAGGGATTTGTTTATTCAGATATATCGATCAGTCAGGACGGGCTCGTTACCGTTAAGAGAGCGGGGTCTGATGAAATCATCGAAGTGGGTCAAATACTCGTTTACCGCTTTGTAAATCCTGCAGGCCTTAAAAATATTGGTCAGAATCTTGTCAAGATAAGCGCAGCTTCCGGACCGCCAATTGAAGGAAGGCCCGGATTCACAGGTATGGGAAGACTCGAACAGGGCTTTCTTGAGATGTCGAACGTTCAGATCGTTGAGGAAATGGTAAACATGATCGTCGCGCAGCGGGCCTATGAGCTCAATTCAAAGGCTATAATCACATCAGATTCAATGCTTGCAACTGCAAATGCACTGAAGAGGTAATATGCTCAATATCCAGGATTTTGCTCCAATAAACGCTGATACCTTTTTCATGAGGGCTCAAAATGACCCCCTCAGCAGAGTGGGGGAGTTTGAAAATATTTTAAAGAAAGAGATGGAAAAGCAAAATCCTCGATTAGACTCTCAGAATAGGGTGGGCCGTGAGGTATCCGATAAAAAACTCCTTGATTTAAGCTATGAAATGGAGGCTATTTTCATCGGTCAGATGCTCCGCACAATGCGCAATACTGTCATGGAAACCGATTTTTTTGGTAAGAGCATGGCAAGAGATATATTTAACGACATGTTGTACGACGAGTACGCAAAGTTAATGGCCAGAACCGATCAGTTCGGTCTTGCACGTCAGATCTATAATCAATATCGCTGAGCATATTCAATTTGAGTATTCCTGTTTTCTTATTCCACTTCAATAAGAAAAGCTTCGACTTGGAGTCTATCGCTTCGACTAAGAAAGCGGATAAAAATTCCTCTTTTCTCCTTTTGGAGCTCTTCCAGTGACAATCCCAAGCTCACCTCATTCTTTTCAACCTTTGACCACTCTCTTAATCCGGAGAGAGAGAGCTCCGGTGGTTCCATTTGAGGATTAATGAGTTTCAGTATGAAATTATTCTTTTTTTGATTTAATTCATATTCCTTTGTGAAGTGAAGTACTGCGCCCGATAAAGAAATATTTTTAACATTCCCAATCTTTTTTTGTCCTTTTTCAGTCATTAGGAAAAGTGGCCAGTCGGAATCTATGCGTGGAAATATACGCCTCTCAACCATTGCAACACTCCATTTTTAGGTTTTTACTTCCATATAACTCTTAATGAAAACTGGTAAGGCTTTAAAGTCGAAATTTTTATCTTTCTGAAGAAATTTTTCATAATAGGCGCTTTTAAATTTATCGTTTGGGTGGAATCCAAGCTCGTCCATCGAGAATTTCGGCTTAATCCGGTCAAGGAAATACAAATTGACCTTACCAATTTTTGTCGTTTCACGTTTCTCACGATAGCTGCATTCGAATAGATCCTTCACTTCTCTGTAGGTTTGCTCAGAAACATTGATTCTCCCAGGGCTACTCGTTTTCTGCATTTGCCATGCAATATTAACTGAATCACCCCATATATCGAAAATGTACTTTTTAAAACCAACGACTCCTGCAATGCACGGGCCCGAATGTATACCAACGCGAATAGACCAATTGTTTAAATCGAGGTTTTCAACGATATTCTCAGGCTCTCTTTCCTTAAACATTGAGTAGAGCAACTTCAGGGCAGCAAGGCAACAATCTACGGCATGAGAATCTTTTTTTACCGGAAGACCAGAAACACACATGTAAGAATCACCGATGGTCTTAATCTTCTCAATTCCATACTCATCCATTATTGTGTCGTACATGGAAAAATATGAGTTCAGCTTTCTTATCAATGATACGGGGTCTAAATGGAAGGCAAGTTTGGAAAAATTCACAACATCCGTAAACAGTATTGTTGAGTGCCTGTACACCTTTGGGTGAACAGATCCCTTGGCAATCAGCTCATCAACAATGTATTCGGGGAGAATATTGAGCAGTATTTCTTGGAATATATAGTTTCCTTGTTCGATATTTGTGAGAAGCTGTTCTAGTACTCTCCAATCCAGGGAAAGTGAAACAATTCCATCTTTTCCAACAACAAATTCCCAAATTACTGTTTTTTTTAAGCCACTTTTAAGGGGTAATCCAACTACTTTTTGTTTGCGATTTTTTGCATAACTCAGGATCTGAGCATAATTTTTAAGATCGAATAAGTCGTGGATAAGATTATTATTGGAGGGAATTTCTTTCAGTAATTGGCAGGCTCCCTGGTTTCTCGGTACTACTTTACCATTAGGACGTATCCAGAAGACAATAAGTTTTATCTGTTTCTGGAGTTTGTCTATATTTACATCTCTCATCAAATTGCCGCAAATTCCTGAAATGTCGTACGGTCATTGATCTCAGGTTCATCGATATTTAACAGTATTGGTAAGGTTTCCTGTTGCCAGTCGTCCTCCTTAAGCCTATTTACAACCACAGGGGCATCAACAATGCTATAGATTATTTCGATTATATCCATAATGACATAAAATCCGTTGGAATTGCAAAAGTTCAGATCTCTGAAATCCATTTCGATTTTTTCGATGTTGAGCCCATTCAACTCATTTCCAACATCGCTTAAATAACTCTCGAGGTGTTTGTACGGGTTGTCAACACGTATAACCCCTCCAAAAGTGAATATCAATTTCTTTCCATCCAGTTTTGCTACGGAAGTGAAAACACTGGTTCCACTATCCATAATATCACCGTACGCCAGAACCTTCAATTTAAGCCTCCTAAGCTGAATTGCGACTCCATAATCAAATAAGGCTTTTTATACCCGACTGAGAGTTTGAATTTATTTTCGGCAACCAAACGGATTAAACCAAGTCCCCCCTTCAATCTATCTTTTCTCCTCTCATGGATCCTATCTTTTAGTACCTTCTTTATGTCATCTGCGGAATTGATCTTCTCAACTTCTTGTCGAACCATCTCGAATTGTTGCGCTGTAACGACATTTATAACTCGTATAATTAAACGATTTTCATCTATCGTTAATTTTAACCCTATTTTACTATTTCCATCATTAATATTTTCCAATGCGTTGTTGAGAAGCTCCGTTGCAACAACATTAGCTTTTTTCCCTACTGTGGGCGGGTAAAAGGAGCCGACTGCTTCTTCACAAAAATT
>CAYFYU010000116.1:0-208 GCA_964347455.1 uncultured Spirochaetota bacterium
CGATCTTCAGATATCGATGGTTCAATGACTCATAGAGGCAGGAGCGGATGTTAACGCTCAGAACAAAGATGGATGGACAGCATTAATGTGGGCATCGGAAGCAGGACATACAGAGATTGCCATGCTGCTTGTGGAAGCGGGGGCAGATGTAAACATAAGGAACAATAAGGGTCGCACAGCATTGAAGTTTGCAAGACATACAGAAATA
>CAYFYU010000116.1:219-10234 GCA_964347455.1 uncultured Spirochaetota bacterium
CCAAAACTTTTATATCAATCTTAATCCTGATTTTAGCGGTACTAATTCTCATTGAAAGTTGTGTAACAGGTAAAAAAGCGGTTAATGCATCTACAGAGCCTTTATACGGAACCTGGGTGAATACTGAATATAATCAAGCATTTTACTTTTACGCAATGTGTATTATTAATCCTGACGGCACGATGGCCTTATATGACCGGGATTCCATTGCCAAACCAAGTTTTACAGGCACATATTCCATAACGGAGAAATGGACAGATGATGAAGGTAACATTTGGTATAAGATTCACAAGGTATTCGGCGAAGGACCTATTGTTAGATATGAAATATGTAAGATAAGTGATTCAGGAAGAATATATGAGCTTGTGAGCTTTCAAGATGATTATCCTACAGACTTAGACCAAAGCCATATAAGATATCGAGTTTATTACCGCCAGTAGCATGTCTTGACTCATCCCGCATCAGCCCTGCATCTGGTAAGGCGTCCTCGTTGGTGAAAGAACTCAACACCAAAAGGAGGCTGAAATTGAAACCCAGAATGTTTATAACAACTTTGATCCTTGTTTTAGCTTTACTAATTGCCATTGACAGCTGTGCAACGAGGAAAAAAGCAATTTCTAAGACGGACTTCTTTGAAGCATACAGCGGTACATGGATTAACAAGGATTATTTAGGGGGTGGTGGCAATCCACAAAAAGTGGTTCATTTCCCTAATGGCAAGTGGGAAGAGTACCCGCTCGTAACAAGCGACCAACGGTATTGTTTTGGGAATGATACAATTATTGAATTGTGGACGGACTCGAAGGGTGATATTTGGTATACGGCGAGTAGACTATGTCACATTCATAAAACAGAAGGCTTTATTATTGGAAAGATAAGTGGTTCAGGCAATACTCTTGAAACGCTTTATCGTTTCGGTAGTAAACCAATAGATGAGTGGGATATTGATAATCCCTGGTATTATTACAGAATCCAATACCGCTAGTAGCATGTCTTGATACATCCAACATCTGGTCAGGCATCCTCGCTTAATACTATTTCGAGGAGGCTTGCAAATGAAGACCAGAATACTTATCGTTTCCTTTCTCCTGATCCTATGCTCGTCAGTCTTAATTGCAAATGATCTTGAAAAGTTTTGTGGTGTGTGGATCAATCCTGACTATAGTTCCAAAGGTATTTATTATTCGGGAAAAATGGTACATAATCCAGATGGTACATGTTATGAATACAGTAAGGTATCTGATACGACACATCAAATGGCGAGTACTTTTGTTATTGATGAGAGTTGGCATGATTCTGAAGGAAATATCTGGTATAAAGTTACTTTTACCAACCTCGTTCACCCAACCACGAGCTACGGTCTTTGGAAGCTCAGCAAAACAGGAGATGTCATAGAGCATGTTTGGGACCGTTACAAACATCCAACTGAAATAAACACAAATCATATTAATTACTATATTCACTACCGCCAAGAATAGTTTGCTACTATCCTGCATCGGCTCTGCATCTGATAATGAAGTCTGTTAGCTATTATTTAATGTGGTTACTCAAAGATGATAGAATAAATTTATATAGTTCTGATGATTTCAAACATTTTCGTAACATCCTCTCAGTGACAATCCGTGTTGGCATTGGGTTTCCTATATTCTCAACCGCATCAATCAAGTCTGAATTCAACTTCAAGAGGCTGAGAATCTGACTTACACGCACTTTGGATATACCGAGTTTGATGGCAAGATCAGTCTGGTTTTTAATCTCTCCTGAATCAATCAGATGTTTATATAGTTTTGCTAAACAGACAGGATTTTGATAAAAGTGGTTAACACTTTTGGTGTGGGAATTCTTTGATATCAGGAAAAATATATGTGTAAAAGTTCTGTCTATGATTAAAATTGGGGAGCCGCCTGGGGCTCGAACTATCTATGCTGTGTGGAAATTTGGTATTTCGATCTTGTTTAGTTATCAGTATGTTCGTGGCTGTTCCAGAAGGGGGAGGTGTTTGATATGTTACTTGTTGCGAAAGTGCTTGTGGAGTGATGGAGGCAAGAATATAATCATATGCGACCGCATAGCTTATTGGGATATCGACCTCCTGCCCCTGAGGTTACTATCTCGATGGTAGCGTAGGTATTCGGTTCCGCTCAGATACAACTTACACCTACGCATCAGATATTAACTCGCGATGTAGCAAAGTATGTGGGCTGGTCAATCTTTAGTTAGCTTTTCATTGCGACTTCATAGAGAAGAGGAGACACTATGAAAGATATTCTTGAGGATATTAAGAATGCCGTACTTAACTTTAATAAAAAGGATGTTACCGAGCTTACTGCCAAAGCAATCAGTATGGGTATGGATCCAATTGTGTTATTTGATGCCCTCAAAGAGGTTATAAACAAAATCGGTGATGATTTCTCGAAAGGAACAGTTTTTCTCCCTCACCTTGTTGGAGCTGCCGATGCCATGGAGGGTGGCATGCCCATTATTATGGATGAGATTAAGCGAACGGGGAAGACGCTGAAGAGTCTTGGAACTGTTGTTATAGGGACGGTCTTTGGAGATATTCACAGCATAGGTAAAACCATGGTCGCCACACTGCTCGCCGCCGAGGGGTTTACCGTATATGATGTTGGTATAAATGTCACGGCGACAGATTTTGTGCAGGCTATTGAAAAGAATAAAGCAGATTTTCTAGCAATGTCTGCGCTTCTGACCACAACGGCGCCGGAACAGGAAAAGGTAATCAGTTTATTAAAGGAGAAGAACTTGAGGAGTAAAGTAAAAGTGATGGTGGGTGGTGGAGCGATAAGTCACGAATTCGCCGAACAGATTGGAGCAGATGGTTATAGCGGGACAGCACCAGGTGCTGTAAAATTAGCGAGGAAATTGATCAATGGCTAGAGGGTCATAGAAGGAGAAAATATATGTCGATGAAGGGATTTTCACGTGCTATTAAACCGCTTGATATCCTAAGTGAGAAAGATGTGGAATCGATACACCGTGCAACGTTGGAAGTGCTTGAAGTAACGGGCATTCGTTTTGAGGGTGAGAATACCCTGAAGTTTTTCAAGCAAAATGATTGTATGGTTGATTTCGAAGATGGACGGGTTCGTTTCCCCAGCTCCATTGTGGAGGAGATGCTCAGACACTGTCCAAGCAATTTTTCCATGCGATCGCGAAATCCCCGGCACAGCGTGAGGATCGGAGGAAATGCCTTTTATTTTTCTGACATGCCGGGAAAGGGCATTCTGGATCTCAGCACATGGGAGGTGAAAAATGCAACGAGGGAGGAAAATCGTCAGGCCCTAACTGTTCTCGATGCATTGGAAAACTTTCATATTCTCTGTTCCTACACCCCGTACTTCGAAATCGAGGGTGTTCTCCCAGCAATGTCCATTCCCGAAAGTGTTGCGGCAAAGATTCGTTATTCAACCAAAGTGCAGTGGACCGGCTATCAGAATGACTGTGAGCTGTACAATATTGAAATGGCGCAGGTAACGAATCAGGATATAATGGGGATTGGCTGTGCCTCTGCCCCGTTGACATACTATTCCGATGCCTGTGAGTCAATAAAGAGGTTTGCGGAAAAAGGGTTGCCAATAAATATTGTGAGCGCCGGTATCATGGGGGGAAGTGCACCAGCTACAATCGGAGGCTCTTTGGTAACGTACAATGCAGAGGTGATAGCCGGCATTGTGCTTGCTCAATTGATAAGACCGGGAACGAAAGTGGTTGTAGAAAATGGTGTCCTGCCGATGAATATGAGTTCCGGATCGCCAATTTTCTGTACAATATCCTCAGCCTTGAACATCGCTGCATTTGGCCAGGTGTGGAGAAAGTATGGAATCCCGACATTCGCGGATTCAGGGTGGACAAACTCAAAAAAAATAGATTTTCAAAATGGTTATGAGAAGGCAATTACTACCATCATAATTGCACTTTCCGGCTGTCATGTGGCTAATCTGTTTGGGGGTGTGTATGGAGAGCTTGCCTTTCACCCAATTCAGGCGATTCTTGATGATGACGTTGCGGGAATGATTGGAAAGTTTTTGGAAGGTATTACCATTAATGATGAGATTCTGGCGACAGATCTTATTGAGGAGATAGGGCCAATTCCGGGGCATTTTCTGATAACTGAGCACACCAGGAAATATTTTGATAAGGAGGGTTTTTCTCCAAAAGCCGCAGATATACTCTCGTATGAAGAATGGAGTGAAAAGGGGAGAAAAGATGCATTTAAACTCGCCGAGGAAAGGATGGATGAAATACTTCGCACCCATGAATGCGAACCTCTCCCTGAAGATCAGGACAAAGAAATTGAAAGAATCTTGAGGAAAGCACGCGAGTATTACAGTAAATAATCTGAGCATGATATCAGCTGCTTATATAAAGAGATGAATTGATGAATGCACGAGAGCTTTTTAATTCCATAATGAGCTTCAAGTCGGTTGAGAGAACTTTGAAGTGGGAGTTCGGCTACTGGATTGACACTCTCCAACGCTGGTACAAAGAGGGGTTACCCTTGAAGCAGGGTATTCCTGAAAACCTTACAGGTGGGGAAGAGGCATTTGGGGCGGGGATTCCCTGGTAAGAGGGGGGGTAGCCATTCGCGCACGATGTTCATGAATACTTCAATTTGGACGACGGTTTTGAAAGAGTACCGGTCAACCTATTGTTTAATCCACCTTTCGAAACCACGTTGCTGGATGAAGACGAGGAGCACAGGATCATCATCGATGACATGGGGATTACAAAGCAGGTTCGTAAAGATGAAACGAGTATACCCCGTTTCATTGAATGGCCGATCAAGAATAAACAGGACTGGGAAAGGGTAAAATTTGAACGACTCAATCCCGATATAGAAAAGAGATTACCCGGTAATCTTAAACCTTTGATTGAACGTTATAAGGATCGTGACTTCCCTTTAACTATCGGTGGTTTTCCCCAAGGGTTTTTTGGAACCATTCGATTTTTCATGGGAGACGAAATTCTTTTCACCAGCTATTATGATCAACCAGAATTGGTGCATGATATAAACTCAACACTTTGTGACTTATGGATAAAGAGCATTTCCGTTGTTTTGGATTTTGGCATCGATTTGGATTGTGTGGATATATGGGAGGATATGGCTTATCGAAACGGCTCACTCATTTCACCCGCTCACTTCCAAAAATTCATGTCACCCTATTACAGGAAATTAACCGATTTTCTAACATCCCGTGGCGTCACCAATGTTTGGGTCGACACGGATGGAAATTGCTGGGATTTGATACCTTTGTTTTTAGAGTGCGGTGTGACGGGACTGTCACCAATGGAGGTACAGTCAGGAATGGACGTGGTTGAGGTACGAAAGAGGTATCCAACATTACAAATGTATGGAGGTATGGATAAAAGAGTCCCCGCCAAGGGTAAAACAGCAATTGATCAGGAGTTAGACTCAAAAATCCCTTTCATGTTAAAGCAGGGAGGCTATATTCCCTACCTCGATCATCTGATACCGCCCGATATACCATGGGATAATTTCGTTTATTATAGAAATAGGCTTAACAAATTGATACACAGGGAAAACATTGTTTAAATTCTATTGATTTTAAATTGAAAAATGATAGAATGTGATGAAATTTAAAAAAGCAACTATAATTTACTAAAGAGGAGACGATTCAATGAAATCAAAAAAGTTTGTTTTAGCAGCGGTTTTATGCATCATTTTGATTTTTTCTTTTTTCATGCTCTATGCCGGAAGTGGTAAAGGTAAAGCGAAAGAAGCTGCCGGTCCAGTACGGGTTGCTGAGTTTACAAACGGTTTTAACAACATTTACACGGTTGTTATTATGGAGGGTAGCAAAAAAGCTGCAGAAGACTTCGGCGTAGAGGTAGACTTTTTCGATCCCAATTTCGACACCAATGCTCAGTTAAATCAAATTGAAGATGCAATTGTGAGCGGTAAGTATGACATATTTTCAATAATGCCGCTTGATGCTTCGGTATTACCACCGATTGTTGATAAGGCTCTTGCTGAAGGAATAACTGTCATTGCACACAACAATCCCATTGGAAGCCCTGATTTATATTATGATCGGAGTGATAAAGATTATGGTCTCTATAAAAATACCGTTTCATATGTGGGGCACCGGACCATAAATGTCGGTAAGGCCGCGGGTGAGCTAGCGATAGAGGCTTTAAACGGGAAGCCCGGTAAGGTTTGTATCATATCGGGTATGTTTGAAATGCAAATGAGCATTGACAATAATAGAGGGTTCGAAATGGCCATTGCAGATCATCCGAAAATTGAAATTATTGCAAATCAGCAAAACATGTGGGATCGTGCGCAAGCAACCGCTGTTATGGAAAATTTTCTCCAGGCATATGATGATATTGATATTGTGTATGTCCATGATGATAACAGTGCCATAGGTGCGGTTTTAGCTATTGAAGAAGCGGGCCGACTTGATGAAATAAAAGTCATCAGCCTCGGTGGAATGAAAGAAGGCCTGAAGGCAATTGCCGAGGGTAAATTATATGGAAGCATAATGTTCTTGCCATATGAGGAAGGTTACCGGTCTGTTGAATATGGCTATAAGCAATATAAAGGGGAAAAGATTCCTGGTTTTATCGACTTGGCATATGATCCAAAATTAAAGGGAAAAGGGATAAAAATAACAAAAGAAAATTTAGATGATTTTGAAGGGGAATGGTAAGTAAATACTGTTAGATAAAATTATTTCTTTTTAATAATGAGAGTGTAGTTTATTCTTAAATAATCTACACTCTCAATTTTTATTTTTGATTCGGGTCTTGCTGTTATGGAAGTGTTGAAATTAGAAGGTATCTCGAAAAGATTTTCAGGCATACAGGCTTTGAGCAAATTCAATTTCGAATTATTAAAGGGAGAAGTACATGCATTGATTGGAGAAAATGGTGCGGGGAAGACCACCTTGATGAATATCATTACCGGGGTATTCCTAAAGGATGAAGGGAAATTTTGGCTTAAAGGCGAACGTGTTACAATAAATTCCCCGCATGATGCGCAAAACAAGGGTATCAGCATAATCTATCAGGAGATGATGCTGATACCCAAATTGAGTGCTGTTGCAAATGTATTTCTCGGGGCTGAAAAGAGTCGTTTCAGCGTACTTCACCGGAAAGATTTACTAGAAAGGTACCATAATCTCACGAAAGAAGTTGGAATATATATACCCCCACGGGTGAAAATTGAAAATCTAAGTATTTCTCAACAGCAGATGGTTCAAATACTGAAAGCTTTATCAGCACGAACAGAAATAATAATAATGGATGAACCCACTTCATCACTTACTGGTGCCGAATCAAAGCAACTTTTTACCTGGATAGATAGATTAAAGAGAGAGGGAAAGTCCATTATCTACATATCTCATAAAATTAATGAAGTTTTAGATATTGCAGATAGAATTACGATTATTAGAGATGGTAAAAATGTAGTAACAAAAGAAAACAAGGATTTGAGCCACGATATAATTGTTGAATTGATGATAGGCTATAAATTAAAAGATGAGTTTCCTCAAAAAAAAGATCTGATAAAAGAGGAAAAACCAATATTGGAAGTAAAAGATTTAACGAAGAGAACGAAATTTGAGAAGATTTCATTTTACCTAAGAAGGGGTGAAATACTCGGCCTCTATGGACTTGTTGGGTCCGGGCAATCGGACATTGCGAGTGCCATATATGGGGCACACGTGTATGATACTGGTGAGATAATACTTGAAGGACGTAAAGTAAAGATTGGTTCACCACGGGACGCCATAAAAAATGGCATTGTAATGGTACCTGAAGATCGAAAGATTCAAGGCTTGATAATGGATATGAGCACACTAAAAAATATAACGCTGACCAATTTAGGTGAATATGTCAAGGGCTCTGTTTTATTCCGGAATTTGGAGTTCAAAGTTATTAAAAGTCTGGTTGAAGAGATAGGCATTCAACAAACAGCACTACATCAGAAGGTAAAAGAGCTCAGTGGAGGCAACCAGCAAAAAACCGTATTTGCAAAATGGATTAATAATGATTTTAAAATCATGATACTCAATGAACCTGCAAGGGGAATCGATGTCGGTTCAAAATCGCATATATTTCATTTGATTGGCAGCCTTGCTGAGAGCGGCAAATCAGTAATCTTAGTATCATCGGAAATAAATGAAATAATCGGTATGTGTGATAGGGTTCTTGTGATTCATGATGGTAAGATTAAAGGTGAGTTTAAAAGAGAAGAGTCAACTGAGGAAAAAATTAAATCGCTGATTGAAGTTTAATAGAAGTAGATAGAGTTAAAATAGCCATGGATAACAAATTGGATGTGTTGGACAACATTAGAAAATTCAGTATAGTTATCGTTTTAATAATTCTATTTATTATTTTTTCTATATTCGCACAGGGCTTTCTCAGCTCCACCAACGTTTTAAATGTTCTCAGACAGTATTCAATGCTTGGAATTATCGCGTGCGGTATGACGTTATTAATGATAGCTGGAGGTTTTGATCTTTCAGTTGGAGCAAATATGGCCTTTACCGGAATTATTCTTACCTATTTTACCAACTGGTTTGGTTATGGTATGGGTTTGTTTTTTGCAATACTTTGTGGTTTCGTGATCGGGTTGTTTAACGGAGTTATAGTAACAAAGATTAAAATAAATGCTTTTGTTGCAACACTAGCTTCATCGCTGGTATTCAGAGGATTAGCACTGTATATTTCAAAGGGCTACCCAATTTATACTGAAAATACGTACTACACAATTGTGGGGCAGGGAAACATAGGTACTGTCCCAATACCAGCTCTTCTGTTTATCGTTTCAATTGTATTTTTTTGGTATTTGGTACATCTAACTAAATTCGGACGATACGTATATGCAGTTGGTGGGAACCCTGAAGCAAGCAGATTATCGGGCTTAAATGTCAATAGCATCCGTATTATTTGTTATATTGTCTGCGGAATAACAGCAGCTATTGCGGGTGTAATTATGGCTTCCAGAACCAATATAGGTAAAGCCAATGTTGCGGAAGGTATGGCTTTGGATGTCATTGCTGCAGTTCTTATAGGTGGCACGAGTCTTGCCGGAGGTTCTGGTGCCATATGGCAAACTGTGGTGGGTGTGATGCTTCTCGGATTTCTGACAAATGGGTTCAATCTGCTGAATGTTTCTCCCTTTTTGCAAATGACTATAAAGGGCCTCATAATAATCGGCGCAGTGGGTATGGAAATCATCTACTTCTCCGATAGATTTCGGAAAAGAGAATGATCTTTCAAGTATACACCAAATAAAAATGTATCGGGAGGATTTTTATGAAAGATAAACTGATAGTTGGCGTTATCGGGGGAGGTTTTGCCTCCCATTTACGATGTAATGCTTCCAAAGAATTCGATAAAGAGAGAGTGGAATTGAAGGGTATCTATGATAGAAACACTAAAAATAAAGAATCTTTTGCAAATGAGTTTGGAATAAAGCCGTATGCAAACCTGGATGACATGCTGAGCGGTAAGGAAATCAACACCATCTTTGTTTGCGTGCCGAGTAAATACCACTATGAATGTATTAAATCTGCCTTGAAATACGATAAAAATGTCCTGTGTGAATACCCTTTAATCGTTGATAATTATAAATATGCTGAAGAATTATTGAAAACTGCTAAAAAGAAAAATTTGTTTGTACATGTCGGACAAACAATGAATTATGATGAGGATACGGATTTTATACTTAAACACAAAGACAAACTTGGTAAATTACTAATGGGTTACAGATATATGAATTTTGGAGATCTAGGTTCGTGGTTTCCAGATTCAAGTTATGAAGGCATCGGACAATGGTATGTCAATAGAGAAGAAACTGGCGGCTGGATTGTAACGGCTCATTATCATGGTATACAGATGTTTCGGAAAGTATTTGGGGAGGTAGCGTCAGTATCGGGAGTGGATTCCAGTCTCAGTTCAATTGCTGCAGCTTCTGTTCTATTGAAACATGAAGATGGGGCTAGTTCAGTGGTTCAATGGG
>CAYFYU010000116.1:10244-11143 GCA_964347455.1 uncultured Spirochaetota bacterium
TACCTCTCAAAGGAAAAATTATAAATACGACAATAGTGAGTGGAAGCAACGGTTCGATAGTGATTGATAGTGGTAATTATTCAATTGAAACTTCGGATTATAAAGAGGATGGACAGTTAGGAGAAACAATGGCAGCAATAATGAATACTTTCAAAGAAGATTTTAAATCATTATTTGATGAGCTTGATGGGAAGAAGGACATGAAACAAGAAGTCGAAGATATGTTAAAAGTATTGAAAGTATCAATTTTAGCAGATAAGGCTGCAAAGGAGAGAAGAGTAATCGAAATTAAGTAGGTAATTAGGAAAGCTTGCACGTTTTCTTTTTCCGGATCTTGTTAGAAGCCCTTTAGATATTACTGATAGTATTTTCGATTGTATCTCTTCTATTGCCCAGCCCCCACACTTTGTACTACTTCCAGAGTTAGTTCTCGAAGAGTAGGTGTGAGGTGAAGCGGAGTGAAACCAAACACCTATGCTCCCATCGGGATAATGACCTCTGGAGCAGGAGGTCGATACCCCAATGAGCTGTGTGGTCGTTTATGATTGTATTCTCGCCTACATCGCTCCACAAGTACTTTTGCCTCGAGTAACATATCAAACACTTCCCTGCTCAACAATTCATCCCTCAACTTCCCATTGAATGATTCAATATACCCATTCTTCCATGGACTACTGCGCTCGATGTACAGCGTTCTCACTCCCAAACGACTCAGCCAGCTGCGTACCGCTTTTGCCACTAAACTTAGTCCCGTTGTCAATACTTATATGCTCTGGTATCCCCCGTCGGAAAAACAAGTCCGTCAATCGATGCAGCACTGCATTATGGGTGAGCTTTCTCTCCACATCAATCGCAGGGGCATTCCCTGCTGTACTCATCAAGTAGCGTGATCATCCTGA
>CAYFYU010000117.1:0-6243 GCA_964347455.1 uncultured Spirochaetota bacterium
GTGGCAGCCATGTTTATCTTTTAGCCTGATGGGGTATTGCAAACATATAAAACTGCTAATATCACAAAGGAATTCTGGAACGCAAAATATGCTATTACTAATAAGTGGATTGATGATGAGGGAAATATCTGGTATAAGTGGCTAATGACTGATATAAAATTTGGTGCTATATCTCATCCTGAGACTGACAAGTACCATTATTTAGGTAGAATTAGTGATTCCGGAAGAGTTTTTGAGTTAAGTTCTTCAGGATATGATTATCCCAATGAAGTAAATCCAGATAGTTTAAAGTACGATTATACTATCCTTTACCGCCAGTAACATGTCTTGATACATCCAGATAAAAAAACGAAGTCCATTTCTCTTTCCAATTAGTTCCTGAAATATTCAGCTTACCTGTTCGGAGGGGGCATATGAAAATAATCATATTTTTACTTTTTATTCTTCTGTTAACTGCGACTTTGCTGTATGCAGAAAGAAGTGATCCCTCATATTTTTCATTAAATATTACTCCAGGACTTAATTTTCCAATAGGGGCAGACACCGACATTTTTAATCTCGGAGGTGGAGTTGAACTATCCGGTGAATACAGACTCCCTTCAAGACCTCTTTTCTTCTTCAGCGGGAATATAGGATACAATTTACAACCTGTTGTCTTTGAAACCTCACTTTCAGTTCTATCATTTGGGGCTGGAGCCGGGATTAATCACGATTTAAGTAAAAGGTTCTATTTAAAAGGATACACTTCCGGTGGTTATTATTACAGCTTCTTGAATGATGGAACAGGTCCGAAAGGGGGTAATCCCTTTGTGCTTGCAGCATCTGGTATTCATTTACTTATTACGCCCTCCATCAGCGTTGGTCTCGGGGGGTCATACACGAATTATATTGGTTTGTACAATGGTATCGGCATCTCTCTTGGAACAGCTTTTCATTTCAGGCCAAGAAAAAAAGAAGAGATGAGGTACGAGGCGCCGACAGTGCCTGGAAAGCTTACAAGTGAGGGGCAATACCTTGAGATAAAAGACGTCAAGTTTGAGGATATATTTCCTGTGTTTTTTAAATATTATGATGAACATCCTGTAGGAAGAGCCATTCTCCACAACAAATCTGATAAGATTATTACAGACGTGTCCGTGAGTTTATTTGTCAAACAGTATATGGATAACCCAAAGAGATGCAATGTTCCCTCTGAACTACAGGCGGGGGAAGAGGTTGAAATTGAACTCAACTCGTTGTTCACTGAAAAAGTTCTCGAGATTACCGAGAGCACGAAAGCTTCTGCTGAAATTACCCTTGAGTTTACCTATGAAAATGATCAGTACGTTGATAACTATATCGAAACCATTCGATTGTATGACAGAAACGCAACGACTTGGGATGATGACCGGAGAGCTGCAGCATTTGTGACCGCCAAGGATCCTGCCGTACTCACGTTTTCCAAAAACATCGCTGGGATCATAAAGGAGAAGGGGAGTAAAGCGGTTCATCAGAATCTACGAATGGCTATAGCACTTCATGAGGCACTTTCGTTGTATGGAATGAGTTACGTCATCGACCCGAAAACACCTTACAAGGAGTATTCAGCCAAGAAGACTGATGTAGATTTTCTCCAGTTTCCGAGACAGACTTTTCAGTACAAGGCTGGGGATTGTGATGATCTGTCGATTCTGTACTGCTCATTGCTCGAGTCTGTCGGTATAGAGACGGCATTTATCACTGTGCCAGGACATATATTCGTCGCTTACTCGGTTGATATGACACCCGATAGGGCGAGAAAGAGTTTTCTTCGTGCCGAGGATCTCTTATTTAAAGATAACAAAACGTGGATACCAGTTGAGGTGACTGAAATAAATGAAGGTTTTTTAAAGGCTTGGCAGACAGGAGCTAGAGAATGGAGGGAGGCTGTTGCCCGAGAGCAGGAGGGGTTCTATCCGATGCATGAGTGCTGGAAGCTCTATGAACCCGTAGGTCTACCGGGAACCGGTCTTTCTGTAGCGGTACCGCCAGAGGAACAAATACTCAATGGCTACCTTCAGGAAGTAATCAGTTTTATCGATAGGGAAATCTATCCGAAGCTTGCGGAAATACAGGCAGAAGTAAAAAGAACTGGTGGAGATCCTAAGTCGATCAATAAACTTGGATTATTGTATGCAAAATACGGGTTGCATGACAGAGCGGAGAGAGAATTTCAAAAAGTGCTTGATCTGGACAATAATTTTGTTCCAGCATTAATTAATCTCGGAAACATATACTATTTGCAAGGAAACATAAATAAGGCAAAAGCTTATTATGATCGGGCGTATCAAAACAAACCCGATAATTCTACGGTTTTACTCTGTGTTGCTCGAGTGAATCATGAAATGGAAAACTATGGGACTGTAAAGGAGATGTTTGAAAAACTGAAAACTATCAACCCAGACCTGGCACAGCAGTACGCCTACCTCGATTTGCGGAGAGAGGATGCTGCAAAGGCTGCTGCCGTTGGCGACTTGAAGGAGGTAGTTATATGGGAGGAATAAAAAGCACGTTTAATTATAGATTTATACAGTCAAGACGTCGATTTTTTATAATTATGGTAGTGATTCTTATAACAGTTTTTGGGGTAGGTGGATGCAACAATATTGAAGTAAAAGATTTCCTGGAGGCCATGACTGAAATATATAAAGGACAAATTATATATGTAAGTGCTACTAATGGAGATGACGAGAATCCTGGCACTATTAATAAACCAAAAGCGACGATACAGGGCGGTATCGATACGGCTTATTCACACATTGAAGATGGATTATTCGAATCAGCTCAGGTGCATGTTGCTCAAGGGACATACAAAGTAAATTACCAGGAAGGTGTATATATAACGATGAGAAATGGAGTCTCCCTGTATGGAGGGTATGCACTTGATTTCAACACTCGGGATTCTGAAAATTATGAGACAGTAATTGTGGATGAAAGCAAAACGGGGGGGAGATTAGGTGATTCTAACCAAGTGATATACATAGGTACTGGAATTACAAACGCAACAGTTATCGATGGCTTCACCATCCAAGGTGGTGGGGGAGATTTTATATGTGCGATAAATATCATTGACTCTTCTCCCACAATACAGAACAACACAATACATGGTGGCAGCGGGAGTGTATATGAAATGGGGGTAGCTGTAGACAATTACTCGTCAGCTGTTATCCAATACAATACTATTATTGGTGGCAATGGAGCTGGTGAAAATTGGGGAGTTGTAATAGCTAACAACTCTACTCCATTAATTCAATACAATAATATAACAGGTGGGAGCGCTGGGGGATCAATCGGAATAAAATGTTTCGAAGAAACATTTCCCACCATACAACACAACACCATAGATGGAGGTACTGGTACGTGGGCGAGTGGCATTGATATTCAAACGGATTCATTTGCAACCATTAACGATAATATTATAAATGCCGGAACCGGGAGTGAAAACACTCATGGGATACTTATTAATAGTGCTGGTGCAACCATTACGGCAAATACAATAGACGGTGGTAATGGTGTTTATTCAAATGGGATTTATATTCATAAAGATTCTTATACAATCATTAAAGCAAACACGATTGATGGCGGAATTGGGAGCAGTGGTTCTCATGGGATATCTACTAATAATAACTCCAATACAACCATTACAGCAAACACGATAAATGGCGGAAGTGGGAATGGATACACCCATGGGATTATTAATAATAAATCAAATGCAACCATTATAGAAAACACAATAAATGGCGGAACCGGGAGCAGTGGCTCTCATGGGATAGCTAATAATAATAACTCCAATACAACCATTACAGCAAACACGATAAATGGCGGAAGTGGATTCTATTGTCATGGTATTTCTTCTGGTTATAGCGATACAGATATACGTAATAATACAATATTTGGAGGAACCGGATCAGATTCGAAAGGTGTTTTTTGTTCGGGAGATGGTTATACAAACCTTATACAAAATAATACAATCGACGGAGGAACAGGTAATAACAACTCAATGGGTATATTTGTAAATGAAGGCGCTACACCTTCAATCCAGAACAACATTATTTTTATCTCAGGTACAGGTTGGAATTGTAGTATTGTAGAAAATCCTGATAATGGGAAATATGTACAAGCGATTGAAAATAATGATCTCTGGAATACTGGTTCGACAGAGCTCTACGAAGATTATTTGGGCAACCCTTACAATGATATTGTTAATGTCAATGTATTAAGTTATGCAAGTGGAAATGTTGATATAAATCCTATATTCGAAGACATTGATGGGGCTGATGATGATGCAGCTACCATGGAGGACAACGACTGGCACCTCAATGATAATTCTCCCTCCTCAGTAACCCAGGGTGGCATAAACCTTTCATCTGAATTCACGAAAGACAAGGATGATGTTACTCGAACAGCCCCCTGGTCCATGGGAGCCTACGAGAAAGATTAAAAAAGCCACAATTATTAAACTTATATTCGAGAGATGACAAAGGCTTCTGTTTCCCATTAATTGCGGAATAATGAATTGTAACACTATTGTAACGATTTAGCGCAAACTCGGTTATACTCAGTTATAAGAGGTTATACTGGGTGGAATCTGGGATTTCTCTAAGTCTTTATGAGCATTATAATTGAGTATAACCCAGTATAACGGCGTATAACCCCGTCTACGGTGTTAATCGGTTTCCTGATATGATGTGACCGATACTTCTTTAGTGACCTGCCTACTATAGCATCTATTAGCCTCCAGGTAAAGGGAAGGGTAGAGAAAATCTATAGCGACGATTGATCAGACTGATATACGCGGATTGGGTACCGCATGACAATGGGTTCGTCGGGAGGTGCCTCTGTCTAAACGCAAGGATCAGCCTTCGACTGGTGGCTACCTTATAGGAAACGCGAGGATTCTCCTTTTGTAGCGTCATTTCTCTACCCATCTCTGTACCTGAGGGGTTTCATCTCCTTGTTGAGAGTGTGAGTGTATCATTAGGCTGTTTGTCCAACCATCATGCCCCAGATGAAGCCAGCCAGCTCCCGAGCAACAGCGGTTACGGCAGCCTGAGACGATTTGCCCTTCATGAGCATACGGAAGAACTTCGTCTGCAGTCTTTTCATGGCCCGCCCAGCATAGGAGGTAATCTCCGCAGGCTGTCCCTGCCATCGTTCAACTAAGCGTTTGGAGGGAGGGGCTTTGTAGCGGTAATGCCAGCTTGACTGTATCATGAGTCGCCGAAGGTGAGTATTACCCGATTTGGTAATACCTCCCTGCTTTCGTTTGTCACCACTGGACCACTCTCGGGGGATCAGGCCAAGGAATGCCATGAAAGACTCTGCGTGTGCAAACCGTCTGAAATCTCCCACTTCGCACACAAGCGAAAGAGCGATAAGGTAATTGATACCTTTCAGGCAGCGAAGCCTTAGCACCTTCTGGGCGTAGGGTTCACTCAGGGCTATCACCTCTATCCGTTTATCCATCAGCTGAAGGTGCGCTTCAAGTTCTCCGATCCTGAAGTAATATTCATCAAAGGTCTCTTTGAGTAGGGGTGTGTCAAACTGTAATGATCGAAGCCATCTATCGTGTTTCTCTGTCCAGTAACAAGCTCTGTCAAACACATAGCCGTGCCGGAGCAAGAACTTGTGCAGCCGTTGCTTCATCTTCGCAAGCTCTATGCGAAGGTCATCCCGTGCCCGCAGGTAATCTCTCACTGCCTCATGCTCTTGGGTGGGAATATAGATCGCCTCTAAGGTCCCTGCTCGTAACTGTTCAGCAAGCCTTCGTGCATCCCTGCGGTCAGTTTTAATTCTGTCAGTGGGTCGGCGGGGTACCTTTCCCGGTGCTGCCACAATACAAGTCATTCCCATGTCCTGTAGTATTCGCTGCAGCTCAAACCCCATGCACCCAGCTTCATAGCAGGCAATAACCGATCCTCTCTCCTGAAGCTTTTTGAAGGTTTTTTTGAGAGAAGAGTTACTGTTTGCTATCCTCTTCTCAAGAACGGGTGAAGGCTCATCATCGGAAAAGGCGAATACATCGATGGATTCTTTGTGGACATCCATTCCTACATACTGTAATCTGGTCATAGTGGCCTCCTTCTTGTATGCGTTAATCCCATCACTTTGATGGTAAATCCGCGTATTTGCAAGCTAGGAGGTCACATCATATAGTCTAAATCGTGGGTCGCACGTTCGAGTCGTGTCTGGAGCACTATGCTAAAGCCCTTGGCTTAATTTGAG
>CAYFYU010000117.1:6253-11001 GCA_964347455.1 uncultured Spirochaetota bacterium
TAGGGGTTACTTTGGAGGGCATTGGCATGGGAATGTTTTTCCGATTATTGAATAACATAATCACGACTCTGAAGATTCCGACGGTTTTCGCACTCTAAGCCGAATACAGGCGAGTATCTTCCTCACCTTGGGTCGTCAGCCAAGGTGTCTTTCTATAGGATTTCACTCAGGTTTTCAGCGAATGTGCTCACCACTATCTTGATTTCACCGGGAGCTGGCTGTTCCGAGTGATTTTCAAACATTACACAAACTTATCATCCGGCAAACTCGTCGGCCCCCATATCCACTATAGGTGCGGTGCCATTGCCCGTATCAGGAACCGGGCCGTCAATTTTACGGTCATCTCCGTCTAAATCAGTTGCAGGCAGCTCTGGAGCATCGTTGTCACCGGCATCGATGCAGGGTGAAGAAACTTGGAGATGTAGGTCTCCGTTCGCCTCATCCACAAACAGGGGATCTTTATCATAGATGTTGCCTGCCCCCACCATTGGAAAGCCACCTGACGGAACGTTAGTGTAGGTGACAACCGATGATGATGTGCCTTCGTCCCAGATCATATCGAGAATCCATCCCCACACAATGCAGTT
Organism: uncultured Spirochaetota bacterium; assembly: GCA_964347455.1. Classification (GTDB taxonomy): domain Bacteria; phylum Spirochaetota; class B62-G9; order B62-G9; family DRHN01; genus JAGLSF01. The sequence goes on from CAYFYU010000117.1 coordinate 6,841, forward strand.
TGTCAATGTCGGTGAGGAGTTCACGTTGTATATCGCCTTGTCGTCCGTTGCAAAGAAGGTGCAATTGGTCACCGTCGGTGATGAATTCCCTTCGTTGCTCATCGCACTACCGCCGATAGTATATGGTCGATTCTTATAGAAAAGGCAGTTTGTCACTATCGGTGAGGATGAGCTATAGTTGCTCATCCCGCTGCCCGGGTAATTAACAGCATTGTTGTTCAAGAAGGAGCACTTGCTCACTGTCGGAGAGGAGTTATCGTTGTGCATTCCTCCACCCCGATTATTAGTAGCTGTGTTTCCAGAAAAGGTACAGTTTATAACCGTCGGTGAAGAGCTTATGTTGTACATCCCGCCGCCTGATGCAGCACTGTTTCCGGAAAATGAGCAGTTTGTCACTGTCGGTGAGCCGCTACCATTGTACATCCCGCCGCCCTTTCCAGAAGCATCATTTCCCTCAAAAGTACAGTCGGTCACCGTTGGCGAGGAGTTTACGTTGTACATCCCGCCGCCCGGTCCAATACCAGGTATTAAAGAAGCTGAATTTCCTGAGAAGGAGCAGTCGGTGATCGTCGGCGAAGCGTTATTACAATATATTCCCCCACCGCCCGACTTCGAAGAGTTGTCGCTGATGATGCAGTTTGTGATCGTGGGAGAGTTCTGGAGAATATCAATTCCTCCTCCCCCGGCCCCGGGATCAGTCTTATGACCGTTCGTGATAGTAAACCCGTCTAGTACCGAACTCGCACCAGAAGCGGGAAAAGTCACAACGGGCGAACCGTTGTCGCCACCATCAATGATGGTGCTTCCAGGCCCGTTTGTGGAACGCACTGTGATACTCCTGTCAGTAGGAAATACAATGTTCTCTACATACGTCCCTGCACGCACCAGTACCCAATCACCTTCCACCGTCGCATCAATCGCATCCTTTATTTTCGAGGATTCATCGGGCACCAAAATTCCTCTATACACAGCTATGGTGTATGTCTTGGTTGTTGTGCCATCTTCAGCAGTTACTAGCACTTCCACCGTGTTCGTCCCTACGTTTATGGCGAGCGGTGCACATGGACTTCCTGACAGGACTTCTGCCCAGCTACTCTCGTCGCACCGGATATTGCACGTGGCATTAGGATTAGAAGTTGTTGGTGTTATGGTTATACTGCCGACCCCGTAAGCGATAAACGCGTTGTAGGCCGTCGTATCTGCCGCAAACACAGGCATGAGGATGCCGGAACTAATCGTCAGGTTGGTGAGGTCAGCGTCCGACTCTTTCAGGCCCGGCGTCTCGGGTGAGTCTGAAACAGAACTGCATGCAGCGAGCAAGCCGATCAACACGCAGGCCACAGCGATGCATAGTGGTTTTATCCTTTTGTTTCTCACCCCCAAAGCCAGATATCTACTATCGTCTTTTGGCCTCAGCTTTGCACCCGCATGCAACAAAATCCGTACTTCTCCTGTGCTTCCCGATCGCACTGCTGACAGCAAATCTTCTTCAGTTTTCTCTTTTTTCATATTTTGTTCTCCATAATGAATTGTTATAAGAGGACGGATTAAAATTCACCGTTTGCAGAAACATTCATACTGCGGCACATAAAAAAGCTCAATTGTTGCATGAGTCAGATTTCACAAGTAATCCTTTCCCCTTTTCTCTCTCATTTTATCTTAGAGCGATATTTTGTCAATAAAACTCGAATAAAGAGAGAGGATACACCATTTTTTTGGTTTATAAAGAGCGGAGCTCATCAGGTGAATCTATTATATCTTATTTTTTATAAATGTGTCTCTATTGGGAGGTTTTTATTTTCACTTTATCTAATGATGGTATATTGTGTCCTCATTACATACATTATTGAAACGAAATTGCGACAAACCTTCGAGTTTACGATTTGGAATAGGTATTAAAGATTGTAACACTATTGTAACGATTTAGCGAGAACTCGGGTATACTCAGTAATACGTGGTTATTTTGAGTGGAATCTGGGATTTCTCCAATTCTTTGGCAGCTTTATAATTGAGTATAATCCAGTATAATAGAATATAACCCCTTTTACGGGATCAATCGGTTTCCTAAATCGTGGGTCGCACGTTCGAGTCGTGTCTGGAGCAAATTCATTAACACTTGACTCAGAATGGGCCTTCAAGTGGTGTAGTATCCCTTTCGAATACCTTTCCCTTGCACGAGAGAGTATTTTCCTTGCCTTCTAAGAAGGAGATCGGCATCGGGGGCCGACCCTATCAAGAAAGAGGCCTTCATGTGGCTATTGAATCCGAGCCTCCGCGGAGCTCCCGAATCAGTGTTGTAGAAGTATTTAATAAACTTAGTAAAACGAAAGTGCTTGTGGAGAGATGGAGGCGGGAATACAATCATATACGACCACATAGCTCGTTGGGGTATCGGCCTCCTGCCACGGAGGCTATTATTTCGATGCGAGCGGAGCTATTCGGCTCCACTCCACTGTAAACCTACGCATCAGCGGTCTAACTTTCGAAGTGGTAAAAAGTCTGGGAGCTGGTCGAAGTGTAGTATCACTCGCGCGAATTATTCTGATTGCGGAGGACGCCACATAAACCAGTTGGGTACGGTTAAGACAGGTGTCTCTCCTACGACATTAAGCCCAAAACGGCTGTAAAAGCGGACGTTTTTCGCTTGATCTGTTTCTAGGTAGGCTGCTTGCCCGAGTTTGTCAACATATCCACAAAAGTGTTCCAGCAATAAGCTTCCGATACCTTGACCCTGCCTTTCTGGCAAGACACCTACCGGATCAAGGTGCCAATGAGGTTTTTTCGGATCATGCTTTGCCCAAATCGATCGCCACTTTCCGAATCGAAGCGCCATCTCTTCGGGTATTAGATTAAAATCTTGGTCTGACGGCGGTTTTTGGCAATCTGGCCATTCAACAATACGCATTACCCCAATAATCTGGCCATTCTCCTTTGCTAAAAATACTTTGCCTGGCATATTCATTATCATATTTTTCATTCCAGCCGCTATAATACGTCGTTGCTCTTCACTTGGATCACCAAATACAACGCAGGGTAGAGGTGTTGAACTAAATGCCCGGCTCAATAATACAGAAGCCTCATCGACTTCACTTGATCTTAATGGTTCAATCATTATTTTACCCATGTAATTCCTCCTGATATCTAGATCTTAGCCACCCGACGATTTGTGGGTGTCTATACATACTTTTTCTAATAACAATATTATGAATCCTAATAAATAACTAAGATGATATGATAACTTCTTATTTATTAAAAGAACTGAGACCGTAGTAGCATCACTTCCAGCTTATTTGAGGATGTTGGTACAGATCACTTCTTCCTCTTTATATTTCAGTTAATATTTGATGACACCACCGGGAACCTCATCGGTAATCCACCACTCAGATTCTTCCTCTCAGGTGGTGACTAAGTAGACAATGTGTTCGGCCTTACCGGATGGGAAAAACGTCAGACAATGATGAGCCTGTTCCACTTGAGACTACAAGGTCAATCAGCTGAGATGTGAATACTTAAGAGCACTAGTTTAAGAGAGAACAAGTATATTATAGTTATCTTATTAATCATATGTTTTTAATATTACTAGTCAAGTATATTTTTCTCTATGCCATTCAAATAATCTTAGGTTGTATATCATTGATATGAGTTTTAATAATTCGAAATTCGCCAATATATATATAAAAAAGCAGTGAAAAGCTCTCGATTTACTCATGAAATATTTATGAATGCTTTTCCCACCGAAAAATGACAGCCTTCCTGTAAACATACAACCCGAGTCAGGATATGCTGTCAATCATCGATTTTGAGGAATATTGGGATTTATAGAATATGCTCTTTGAGGCTTAATATCCCCTACGAGAGCCTCTCCTTTGCACAAGAAGATATCTTCCATGCGTTCTCGAAATGGGGATCGGCATCTGCATCTGATACGGATATATTTCTGAGAAGCGCCTTGCCGTGGCTGCTGAATAGGAGTTTCTGCTAAGGTTCCAGTTACTCCACGCTAACGTTCTCTGAGCTAAGTCATTCGTCTGTTTATACATTGGGCAGTATCGGGTTACGTGAATTGGTTGGTGTACGATTGTAACACTATTGTAACGATTTAGCGGAAACTCGGTTATGCTCAGTTATACGTGGTTATACTGGGTGGAATCTGGGATTTCT
>CAYFYU010000118.1:0-10993 GCA_964347455.1 uncultured Spirochaetota bacterium
GGTACTTGACAGCACCTTCGGTACTTGACAGCACCTTCGGTACTTGACAGCACCTACGGCCCTTGACAGGACCTTCGGCCCATATGGAGGTACAGTGATGGCAATTGATCAGAGCAGCACCATCAAGAAGATTGCCGGGGATTATGGCAATAACCGAAATCGATTGATGGATATTGCACTCAAAGTGCAGGATCGACTCGGATATATATCTGAAGATAGTATGGAAACCCTCTCGAAAATATTAGGAATCACGCTCGTTGAAGTCCGCGATATGGTTAGTTTCTACTCATTCCTGTCCCGTGAGAAAGAAGGGAAATCGACTGTGCGCCTCTGTAATGCAGTCGTTGAACGTATGCACGGTATGCAGCAGGTTGCAGAGGCTTTTGAAAAAGCACTCGATACCAAATTCGGCACCGTCACCAAGGATGGCACCATATCCCTTAAATACACCTCGTGCATCGGGATGAGCGATCAGGCCCCATCCGCACTGATAAACGGCATCCCTGTTACAAATATCAGTCCGGAGGATGTGCCCCGTATAGTCAGGGACATCAAAAAGGGACAGCTGTACAGTTCTGAAAAGCTCACATCTTCACATCCAACTGGACAGGTGCACAAAAGCCTTATGAAGGAAGGACCGGTCATTTTCTCACCCATGGAACGGGGTACAGCTATCCGGGCAGCAGCAAATATCTCACCTGAAGAGGTAATTAGTGTGATTACCCAGTCAGGCCTTCGAGGACGTGGCGGTGCAGGTTTTCCAACTGGAATGAAATGGCTCTTCTGCAGAAAAGCAAAGGGCGATTCCCATTACATTATCTGTAATGGTGATGAGGGAGAACCGGGAACTTTCAAGGATAGGGTGATTCTCACAGAATGCCCAGATCTCCTCTATGAAGGTATTACTGTCGCTGGATACGCACTTGGAGCAACGCAGGGTTTTCTCTACCTGAGAGGTGAGTATGCATACTTACTGGGATTTCTCGAGCAGGTGCTCGAGAGGCGAAGACGTCTCGGACTTCTTGGCAGGAACATCGTAGGCAAAGAGGGATTTGAGTTTGATATACGTGTTCAGCTTGGTGCAGGTGCATATATCTGTGGAGAGGAATCATCCCTCATCGAATCCCTCGAGGGAAAGCGTGGCGCTCCCCGACACCGACCCCCCTTTCCGGTCACCAGCGGCTATCTTGGCCAGCCGACTTCGGTCAACAATGTGGAAACCCTCTGCTGTGCTGCTCGAATACTCGAAAAGGGAGCTGAATGGTACAGAGCGATCGGAACGAAAGACTCAACTGGAACAAAGCTCCTCAGTATTTCCGGTGACTGCAAACACCCTGGTGTGTATGAAGTTGAGTTTGGTACAACAATAGATGCGGTCCTCGAAATGGCAGGAGCGCAAAATGCGCAGGCTGTTCAGGTGGGCGGACCCTCAGGTTCCTGTGTGGCACCCATAGATTTCGGGAGAAGAATAAGTTATGAGGACATTGCAACAGGCGGCTCAATCATTGTATTCGGTCCAGGGAGGGATTTACTCAGTATCGTACGGGAGTTTACGGAATTTTTCAATGAGGAATCCTGTGGTTGGTGCACGCCATGCAGGGCAGGTACCACTGTTATTCTTAAAATGATCGATAAGATTCTACAGGGAAAAGGATCCAAAAAGGATATCTATGAGCTTGGGAGTGTGGCCAATACTATAAAGAAAATGAGTCGTTGTGGACTGGGACAGACTGCTGCAAATCCGATACTGACAACGTTGAAGAATTTCCGCAAGCTCTACTCCCAAAAATGTGCTTCGGAAGAATACATTCCACCCTTCGATTACGATAGGGCAATTGCTGCGGGCATTGAAATAGCTGGCAGGGAACCGGTGGAAGAGGAGGATTGACAGGATGGTAAAAAACACAATCATCATCGATGGAAAAGAAATTACCGCTGAACCTGGGCAGACTGTCATGCTGGCGGCAATCGCAGCGGGTATATACATCCCCCATCTCTGCTTTCACCAGGAACTAGTACCCGGTGGACACTGCAGGGTATGTACGGTGAAGGTGAATGGAAAACCCCAGAGCGCATGTACCATGCCTGCCGAAGATGGAATGGTTATCGATAATGATACAAAAGAACTGAATGAAGAGCGCCGCCGAATCATTGAATTGCTCTTTGTAGAGGGCAATCATTTCTGTCCGTTCTGCGAAAAGCAGGGAAACTGCGAACTTCAGGCCCTTGCCTACCGTCTCGGTCTTTTAGCCCCCACACTCCCCTATCTCTTCAAGAGGATCGAGGTGGATGCTTCTCATCCTGACGTTTTCATCGATAGAAACCGTTGTGTTCTCTGCGGTCGATGCATTCGTGCATCACGTGATATCGATGGAAAGTATGTATTCGGATTCGAAGGCCGTGGCAGGAATAACAGAATAGCGATTAATACAAAAGGAGGACTTTCAGAAACACAGCTCGATGCTGCTGACAAAGCAGCTTCAATATGTCCTACGGGCAGTATTGTTGTGAAAAGAGTTGGTTATAGCACGCCGTACGGCAGAAGAAAATATGATCACGAGCCAATAGGCACTGAAATAGAGAAATCAACGAAATAACCATATCCATTCGAGGAAAGTAAAATGGCAAAACCAAAAGTTGCAACCGCCCATTTGACAGGATGCTTCGGCTGTCATATGTCACTGCTCGACATCGACGAGCGTATTGTTGATTTAATCCAATTGATCGATTTTGATAAATCCCCTGTTGACGACATCAAGAAATTCTCAGGTCCAGTTGATTTAGGGATCATTGAGGGAGGATGTTCAACCCAGGAGAACATAGAGGTTCTGCGAAGCTTCAGAAAGAATTGTAAGGTTCTCATAGCAGTCGGCGAGTGTGCACTAACCGGTGGTGTTCCATCAATGCGGAACATGATACCCCTAAAGGAATGTGTTGAGGAAGCTTATCTGAAAGGTCCGAGCGTCGTGGAGGGAGTTATTCCAAACGATCCAGACATACCGCTTCTACTCGACAGAGTATACCCTTGTCACGAGGTTGTGAAGATCGACTACTTCCTGCCAGGCTGTCCACCACCGGCCGATGGATACTGGGCGGCAATAGCGGCATTGCTGGAAGGTAAGGATCCCGAACTGCCCTACGAATTGATAAAATACGACTAACCCCATGGAGGGTCACGATGAGCGCTACAACGTTAAAAACCCGTAAAATTGTAATAAATCCTGTAACGAGAATCGAAGGTCATGCAAAGGTAACCATACGGCTCGATGCGAAGGGTAAAGTCGATAAGGCGCGGATGCATATAGTTGAATTCCGTGGTTTTGAACGATTCGTTCAGGGTCGGTTGTACTGGGAAGCTCCGGTTATCGTGCAGCGTCTCTGTGGAATCTGCCCCGTAAGTCACCTGCTTTGTTCTTCAAAGGCAATGGATATGGTTGTCGGTGCTGATAAATTAACACCTACCGCAGAAAAAATGAGAAGACTACTGCACTTTGGTCAAACCTATCAGTCTCACGCACTTCATTTCTTTCATCTCAGCGCACCGGATCTCCTACTCGGCTTTGACGCAGATCCTTCCATTCGGAATGTCATTGGACTTGCCAAGGAGCACACAGAGCTTGCAATACAAGCCGTTAAAATGCGCAAGTACGGGCAGGAAATTATCCGGCTCACCGCAGGTAAAAAGGTCCATGGAACCGGTTCGATTCCAGGAGGATTCAATAAAAATCTCTCTCCCGAAGAACGTGATTATCTGGTGAAGGACACGGATCAAATGATCGAATGGGCACAGTCCGGTCTTGAGCTTTATAAAAAAATGTACCGTGAAGATATTGCCCGGCTGTCGGCTCTCGGGAGCTTTGAATCGAACTTTCTCAGTATCATTCGTGATGACGGTGCTCTTGACCTTTATGATGGAAAACTCCGTGCAAAGGATCCCGATGGAAACATCATCTTTGACAAGGTCCAGCCAAAAGATTATCTCGAGTACATCAGGGAGGGTGTACGTAACTGGAGCTATATGAAATTTCCCTTTATCTACTCTCTTGGACAGGAAAAGGGCTGGTACAGGGTTGGACCGCTTGCACGGCTCAACAACTGTGATTTCATTGACTCACCAATTGCCGAAAAGGAGCGGCAGGAGTTCATGGAACTCGGAGGAGGAAAACCGGTACATGCAACTATGGCGTACCACTGGGCTCGTCTGATTGAGCTGGTTCATTCTGCAGAAAAGATAAAAAAGCTATTACACGATCCGGAACTCCAGGGTAAAGACCTCGTAACAACGGGAAAGAGACGAAACGAAGGAATTGCAATCATTGAAGCGCCGCGTGGCACTCTTTTTCATCACTACCGTGTGGGTGATGATGATAGAATTGAGATGGCGAATTTGATCGTTTCCACCACCTCCAATAATCAGCCAATGAATGAAGCTGTGCGAAGGGTTGCAGAGGACTACCTGGTCGGAAAAAAGATAACTGAAGGCTTACTGAACACTGTTGAAGTTGCAATACGGGCCTATGATCCGTGTCTCAGCTGCGCAACGCACGCGGTAGGACAGATGCCAATGAAAGTACAGTTGATCGATGCCTGGAACAGAGTCATAGATGAAAAGGTACGGGATTGAAGGGTGAATTACAGAGAGTACTGCTGTACGGTTTCGGCAATCCAGGCCGTCAGGATGATGGCCTTGGGCATCTGCTCGTTCAAAAAATCGCGAGGGCAGAATTGTCCTATGTTCAAACCGATTCGAACTATCAGCTGAATATTGAGGATGCAGCTGAAATTGTAAATTTCGATCTGGTGATTTTTGTTGACACAACGGTTGAAGAAGTCGATGTTTTTAGGGTTAGGAAGATAACTCCTTCAGCGCAGATAACGTTTACAAGCCACCAGGTAAAACCGGCATCCGTTCTCGCTCTATGTGAGGATATGTATGGTCGATTTCCAGAGACATGGCTTGTTGGCATTAGGGGATACGAATTTGATTATCAGGAAGGTGTCACTGAAAAGGCAGTAGAAAATTGTAATCGGGTTTACGATTTTATTCTATTTCTATTACGATTATACGGGGAAAAAATTATGGCAACGAAAAGTTCAGAAAAAACGATTCTCATTATCGACGATGACGCGGATATAAGAGCCTCAATGCGTATCGTTCTGGAAGCAGCAGGTTTTTCGGTTGGTGAGGCAAGTGATGGCGAGGAAGGGTTGAAAATTGCCGAAAAGGTAAAACCGGATGCTATTATAATTGATCTGATGATGGAAACCATTGATGCTGGAAGCAAGGTTTCAACCCAATTGAAAGATTCAGGCTTTGATGGGCCCATCTATCTCCTGAGTGCGGCAGGCGATGCGGTACGTTATAATATTGATTCACAGGAACTGGGTTTAGCGGGGATATTCCAGAAACCGATTAATCACGAAGTACTAATCACCAAATTGAAAAAAAAATAAAAGATGCAGTAGTGATAGTAGTTATGGAAGAAAAACAAACTGTTCCTGCCTTATATTTTTACGCGGCACGCCCATTCCAATCATATATGACCGAATAGATCGAATCAAACCAAGTGGTCCACAGAGAAAAAAGGTACCTGAAAGATCTCCTTCCAGAATCGCATTGATCCGTTCTGGCGTCAAGCGGCCCTTGTGTCCCTTCCAATCAGGCTGAGAGGTAACAACGTAGTGTAATTGCCAACCGGGAGTCTTTGAAAACCATGTATCAAAATTATCCCGAAAGAGAATCTCGCCCTCATGATGAACAGAATAGAATAGTATCACCTCAGGCGGTTGGGGGTTGTTATGGAGTTCCTTGCAGATACTGTAAATCGGCGTAATGCCCACACCACCGGCAATCATGACGTACCGACTATCTTTTGCCACTGATGCGGTAAAACCGCCGTATGCTACATCGAGTTTGACCACCTGCTGCGGTTTTATTTCGGAGACACGGTTTGTAAAATCTCCAAGGGCTTTAATAGTCATGGAGAGATATTCCTCCCCACTGTTTGATGTGAGGCTGAAGGGATGCCAGGGCTGCCAATTGTTATTGAGGTAAACGCTTATAAAACCGAATTGACCTGCTTTGTACGAAACATCAGGTTTTTCCATAATCAAGGTTGTTACGCGGGGTCCCTCTTCTCGCACCTCATTTACCCTGTACGTTTTGGACCGCTTTCTCGCTTTGTGTACGATCTTTCCTATTATAATTACCACATGAACAGCCCAGAGTACTGCCCATAAAATTCTAAAATATCCGTACATATCGCTTCCAAAATAAAAGCTGTGAAAGAAAGCAATGCTAATTACGCTGAAGGTCAGCCAGTGGAAGTTCTTCCAGGTTTCATAGCGAACCCCCCACAGTCTTCCTAAAAATGTGGAACCGGCAATAATCAGGAGTATCAGAAAAGCGGCAAAGCCAAGACCGAGAAAAAATGAGACAATGAGCGGTATACCTTGGAAAGCATAGGTGCCGAGGATCAAAATGGGGTGGAGGCTCACTGTCAGTATGCCTAAAAATCCGAGTGTCCGGTGAATGGCAACACGACGGTCATAGGACATAAGTCGCTCAAATAATCGTACCTTAGCAGTCCACACATACTGAAAAAGAAAAATAAAATAAGCGAGGAATCCAAAATATTTCCCTAGTAAATAAAAATATTCCACAGTATCCAGAGGAAAGGTAACTCCCCTGCCGATGATTGCTATTGGTAACCCTAATGAAAAAACGAAAAACAGGGAGAGGATAACTATGGCAGCTTTTGATATCATACATACTCCTCTAATTCTTACTGGAATTACAAAAAATTAGTGCTTGGTACAGCCTGTGTCAACGCCTAACTACCGAGCACGGTCTCTTCGATTTTCCTCAACTGATCGCGGTACAGTTTAGCAATATTGGCACCGTAGTCTGCTATGAGCTGCATGATATTCCTCGGAGAATCATCCCTATCGATACCGTTTATTCGGTCACCCGCGTCACCGAGACCTGGAAGAATATAGGCTTTCTGATTTAAAACGGGATCCATCCAGATGGTGTATATCTGAACATTATCAATAGCACGCACAATTCGCAGAGCACCTTTTAAAACTGAGATGACATTGAAGAAACTTATCGATTTCGGTTTGATGTTCTGATCAAGCAGATACTTTACAATGGTAACGAGACTTCCGCCTGTCGCATTCATTGGATCTGCAAAAATGAGATCCTTTCCATGGAGAAGCTCAAGGCTGAAATAGGAGCGTTTCAAGTTGAGTATGTATTCCATGTTGTGCTCTTCTTTTGTATCATCCCGTGAAATCTTGAACAGAGCAAAAGGAGTTATATAATTGTTGGAGGAGTACTCCTGAATTTCTTTAGACATGATCATTGATGGAAGCAGCGCTCCTCTAAGCATAACACACATAACACTGTTCGAGATACTCTCATCGATATCCGGAATTTTATGCACCGCATAGTTTTGAACAGGAATATCGACCGGTGTACTGACAACTATATAGTTTTTTCTCTCCTGATAATTACCTCCATAGGCAAGGTTAAACAAAAGCTCATAGGCACGCTGTGTATAATAGATGAATTCTGGATTCTCGGTTCTTGTATCCCTGAGCTTTGCAATCAGACGAGATGCCTCACCGTGGATTCTTTCCGGGGTTTCAAATGAGTAGACGTGTATCCTTGACTCCTCGGCAACGATCTCCTGCATAATTTTTCCCATTTTATTATAGATAGAGATAAGATTATTTGTTGCCTCTTGTCGATGCCCTTTATCTTCACTTTTGGACAGCACTTTAAAGGACTCAATTGCGCGGGCGTACTCGCCATTAATCCTTTCGATGATCCCTTTATCCTTTTCAGCCAAATAGCCGTCCAGATCCGAAGCCTTCAGTACTATCCTATCCATATAAATCCGCCTCCTTTAAATACGCCGTATGCATATAGCGGGTATAATTACTCCCGTGTAATCTGAAAAGGCCACATACTCATTCCCCCTTCGAGTATACTTACATTTTTAAAGCCATTTGCTTTGAGTATCAGTGCCGCCTGATATGACTTCTCACCAGTATTGTCTACAAGAATAATATCACCGTCACGGGGAATTTCATCAATACGCCTTCTCAAATTTTCCAATGGAAATGACTCAACCCCCGGTATTCTTTCCGATTCGAATTCCTGTGGTGAACGGACATCTATACAGGTGCAGTCCTTTTTCGCATTTATTAACGCTTGTGCATCAAACGCCCTGATTCCCTTAAACAATCCACTCATCTTATTCTGCAGAACATGGGCAGCAACGATAATTATATCTATTGCCTGTGAATAGGCTGGCGCATAACCAAGATCGAGAGAAATAATATCCTCTACTGTTCCCCCCTGTGCTATTATCGTTGATGCAACGTCGATTCTCTTGGCAACTTCCCCTTTACCGACAATCTGTACACCGAGAATTTTGTGTGATTTTCTGTCAGCTATCATTTTGATATTGATCATCTCTGCATCAGGAATAAAGGCATCGCGATCATAATCAGGAACATAGACCGTAATGGGATCAAATCCACTCTCAAGAGATTGCTTCTCATTTAATCCTGTTTTCGCAAAATGAAAATCAAAAACCTTTATTATGGTGGTACCGGTAACAGCGTTGAATTTCTGTTTTGCACCCGCAGCATTGGAACCTGCTACTCTACCCTGACTGTTGGCAATCGAACCCAGTGGGAGGTTGAATGCTTTTCCAGAAACAGCGCTGATAACCTCGGCACAATCGCCAGCTGCGTAAATGGAAGGATCGTTAGTTTGTAGATACTCGTTAACCTGAATTGCGCCTGAAGCGCCAATTTTCAGCCCGGCTTTCTGTGCAAGTTCGACATTGGGTTGGAAGCCAGTCGCAACGATAACCACATTAGCAAGTATCCTCAAAGTAGAAAGCTTTACATACTGAACCCGGTCCTTTCCTAAAAAAGCTGTTGCTTCTTCATTTGTAAGTACTCTTATCCCTTTTAACTCCAAATGCTTTCGAACCAGGGCAGCCATTTCCATATCCAGGAAGTGCAGAATTTCAGGCTCTTTTTCGATTATTGTAACCCGCGCTCCCGTCACTGTAAGTGCCTCTGCGGTTTCCACACCGATTTTCCCGCCTCCCAGTATAACGATATCCTTTGCAATATTGTTCGTAATGGAACGCTTAATGTTTTCTGAATCTGCCATACCGTGAAGAACGAAAATATTCTTTAAATCGATGCCGGGTATATCTGGCATATAAGGCTTACTTCCGGTCGCAATAATGAGAGCATCGTAATACTCGGTAAAGGTTCTTTCCGTAAGAACCTCTCTGTATTCAATACTCTTTTCCTCCCTGTTTATCTCAGTAACCAGACAAAGGTTCTTTATCTCAATGCCTTTGACATTCCTGAAAAATTCTGCTGCACTCTCTAGTCCTGAAAGGGATTGAAAAAGATCGCGTTGACGCTTCAACTGGCCCGAAATATAGTAGGGAAGAGCGCACCCTGCATAAGCTAGAAAATTCCCCATTTCAAATACTGTAATTTTTGCGTCAGGATCAAGCCGTCTCGCACGTGACGCGGCTTTTGGACCAGCTGCCACACCGCCAATGACAACGATCCGCCTGCGATAGGCCTTGCCATCACCGACCCATACAGCCAGGTCTTTTGCCTCAAGCAGAGTAAACCCCAATGTAACTGATGTACCCTCGTTCTCCTTACTATCGATTGTTATGGTACCTCCGCAGATATCTACGATCTGTTTTACCAAAGTCATCCCAAAACCGGTTCCCCGCTTATCATATTGACGTGCATTCGATGCCCTGAAAAACTCCTCAAATACATGACTCTGTTCATCTTCAGGAATTCCAATTCCTCTATCCTCAACAGTTGCTAAAAGAATCTTTTTCACCTCATCGTATGAAACTCTGTACCGAACGTGGCTGCCGCTTTCCGAATACTTCACCGCATTTTCCAAAAGGTTGTAGACAGCATGTTTAAGTCCAACACTATTGCCCGAGATAATCAGTATCTTTCGAGGAATATCTGATATGAAATCTATATTCTTTGCCTGTATCTCATCCCGCATCTCTTCAATCGCTTGTATACTGATTTCAGTGAAGTCCACCTTCTCGAGATTCACCTCACCCGAACGAAACCGTTCCAGCTCGAGAATATCCATAATGAGTGACTGAAGATCCTTACTGCCGTTTCTGATCGATTCAACGACACGGAGCTGCTTACTGTTTAACGGACCCGCATAATCACCGAGAAGCGTATCGACACTGAAAAGAATCGTAGCGATTGGTGATTTCAATTGATGAGCACTGACCCTGAGATACTCGCTGCGCTCCTTTATGAGGTGGTCCAGCTCCTCACGGTACTTATCTAGCTCATTTTGAAGTTTCTTTATTTTTGCATCTTTATCCGTCATCAAAATACTCCTTCATTGACAGGACCTTCGTTCCCTGACAGGACCTTCGTTCCCTGACAGGACCTTCGGCACCTACGGTGCGTGCTTACTCCATAAGACAACCCTGAATGTGTTTTACATCCTCCCCTATACCTTGATGCTAAAGAATGAAGGAAGAGCCATCTGAACGCCCTTCTGCCCACCTATCCGGTTTCCCAGCTCACGAAGAGTTTTTTCCTCCCCCTGAACAACGATCACTTCGAGACAGTTTTCATGAGTGATATGGACATGGTTTGAAAAGAGTATGTAACGTTGATACTGATGCTGGACTTCGGTTAATGCTTCTGACAGATTATGAATGTGATGATTGTAAATAATTGTTATGGTTCCCATTACCCCTTCACTTTTTACACCTTTTTCCAGTGAAAGTTTCTCCCTGATGAGATCACGTATCGCCTCACTCCTATTATGAAATCCATGCTCTTTTATGAATTGATCAAAGGAGTCCAAGAGATCACTCTCCATGGAAACTCCAAAACGGTTGAGCCGTGACATTATACCTCTCCATTTTTTTCATTTTCTCTATGG
>CAYFYU010000119.1:0-265 GCA_964347455.1 uncultured Spirochaetota bacterium
TTAAGCCGCAGGTTTTTTTATTCTTCGGCGGACCAGATGATTTCGTTTTGGAAAAGATTAGTTCCAGCCCTGGTTGTCGATGGTACCAGGAGATGTTTATATCGTGAAGCGATGGCTGGAGATTTTTTTTGAAGTATACTGTAATGTTTCACAACATTGTCACGGTCTCCTTTGAGATAAAAGCAGCGTGCCAGGAGAAGGTGAACATAAGTTGAGTCCTGATCTTGACGCAGAGCGTTCTTTAGTACTGTAATTGCCGTATCGA
>CAYFYU010000119.1:275-10812 GCA_964347455.1 uncultured Spirochaetota bacterium
ATTTTGAGAATTGCATAATTGATGTAGGGTGGTATGTAATCTGGATAACGGTCAATACTTTTAAGAAATACCTTTTCCGCTTTGTCATCCCTACCGAATCGAGCATGAAGTATGCCGAGTTGATTTTCAAGTGTGAGGCTTTCTTGCGCATCCTTTGTTCCACTATTTTTAATGAGGTCTGATTGTAGTTTCTGATAAAGTAAGTCCTCAATTTTCGTGACTGTCGATTGGAAGATGCGATCGACGTCCTCTGCCGATGGTTCAACAACGGTGAAACTGCTCCTTGGCAGGGGAAGGGGAGGATACTTTTCTCTTTCCTTTTCTGTGGTTAAAAACTCAATCTTTCCACTTTTCGAATAACGTTCTACAAGAATGGATGCCTCTCTCCAGGAAGCCATGAATCCCATTTGGAGCGTCGTTGTTTCGATCGGGATCCAAATGGTACCGTTATGTTTTATAATTTGTAATCCTGAAGTTTTATACATCCATTCATAATTTGTTGATTCACCGGTATCGAAGGCGAGGAAGACATGTCCCGGTGAGGTCATGATGGCTGTGGATATTCCCGCTGATTCGAGGAGTGAACCGAGTAAAGCGGTGGTGTCATCACAGTCTCCCGATCGAATAAGAAGTGTTGTTCGCGGGAATCTCACCGTATCGATAATTTCTTTTTTACCGAGCACCTTTGAAATTGGTGATTCAGGGTCTTCGATATAAGCAACATCGAATACTCCGAGAGCATCGCAGATTCGTACCGCTCTGACAAAACGAGACGGGAGTCTGAAGCTCTTTCCGATGGAAATGTTTGCAGATATTCGGTGGGAAAATTCGGTAACTATTCCTTCGTTTGGCATTATGAACGATGTGATCCTGCCTGTATCTTCCCAGGATAGTGCCGTTCGTCGAAATATCGTGAGGTTCATAAATTTCGACTGCTTTCTGGGGTTACCTTCAAAAAGGTACGTTAATTCAATTTTTGCTTGAACAGGTAAATTCTCCTGTATTTCGAATACTCCTTCGTTTAAAAAGAGATAGATATCCAGATTGGCCTTTTCACCCGGTTTCAGGCTGTGTATCATTTCTGTTTCCGATGGAAAGTCCATGTACTTCTTTATGTATATGGTTGTCTTGAGATTTTTCACTTCTCCTTTCAGGTTGTTTAAAACCGAGATTTTTCCTACCGGATATGAACGGTAATACTGCATGAGCGAAGGGAAAATGTTCTGTACTCTTATATCCGTTATTGTGATATTTGGCTCGGCTGAAACACTATCAAGCTCCTTTTTACGAAATTGGCGCTTCAGGGATTCGACCTCTTCATGTATCCCTTTCTCATCTGGACTGATACTAAGTATTTTTTCGTAAAGCTGCAGTGTGCTGCTGTAATATCGACGTGCCGATTCGGGGCCTATGGACTCAAGCACATCGAGGGTTTTCTTTTTCATGGTCAGGGCATTTTCCCTCATAATGGATATTTCTAATTTTTCTAGCTGCTCGACTGCATCTTCATTCAGTGGGCTATACTCGAGCACTTTTTCCCACTGTAGTCTTGCCATTTCCAGGGCGCCACTCTTCTGGTAGAGCATTGCTTTCTTGATTGTAGGCGATGGATCTTCCAGATCACTCCACTGCATTGCGTTTAGTCTGGTAATCTGCTCGTCGAAACTATTTTTGATACCAAATTTTCTATTATAATGAGAGTCGAGTAGTTTGATTATTCTGCCACCCATCTGATCGATCAAATAGATAAATCCCTGGCTGGAATCGAGAGCAATATAACCAATCTGTGGAAGCTCTTCTTTCGGTACTACATCGAGTTTCGTCATTTTCCAGAGCGGGCTTCCATCACGGCGAAAGCCCTGTAAATGCCCGCCGCTAAAATAAAGAACGAAGCTTCCGTCCCTATAGACACCCAGGGAGAGGGGATTCGAGCCGATTGAAGGGTCGATGAGTGGAATTATGGAGTCAACGAGCTCTCCATTGGACGTGTGGATACGAATTCGCCGTTCCGCTGCGTCGTATATCCAGATATTGCCCTCGGGGCCAACTGCAAGTGAGGATATGTATGAATAGGGTCCTGGAAAAAGATCCAATTCACTTCTCTTTCTGCCAAAAATACGATAGGCTTTTCTCTTTTGTATATCAACGAGTACGATACTCCCATCTGGAAGTGCAGCAAATGGGCCAAATAGATCGACCCCTGTTCGAATTTTCTCCACCTGGTTACTCCCTTGGGAGATCCGATACATTTCCCGGCCCATTGAAGGTTTAAAAAAAACTGTTTCTCCCGGTGTTACAGCAATACCGTAAGCATAGGTGTAATTTCCCGACTCATAGAGATCTTTTCCAGGCTGATCAACGATTCGAAAGATTTTATCGAATTCAACGCAGATCACCGAAAAACCCACAAGCACGTTTCCGTTTGGTTTTACCGCCGTTGAGGTCGGAACGATCATGGCCGGCATGTCAGGTAATGCGGTAGCAGCAATACTGGATGCAGTTATCTCATCAACATAGAGTGGTGCATCATCCATCGTTGATTGAAGAAAACTATGAAATGAACTCCATTGGTAGAAGAAAACATTCGCCAAGAACACTGCCGTATCCTTAGTAATTTCTCCATTAATGGCGAACGACTCAGTTTCGCTTCCACTGCGAACATGGGTCATGGAAAGAATAAGTGAAGGATTGTCTTCCATTGAAGCCAGAATTTTTACGCTGTAATCAACATTACCCTTATTTTGCGATGGTTCCTTTTCGTCGGAAACAGTGATATGATCCTGATATCGCCTGTTTGCCAGATGCATCGCTTGCAGCGTTACACTCTGAACAATTTCTCTGTGTTGCGGCGAATCAGGGTATACCACAGGGGTTTGAATCTGAATTGTCTCTTGGGCAAAAAGAGTGCTCAGCCTCCCTACTGAAAAAGAGCACAGTCCAAGCAAAAAGAGAATTCTTTGAAGTTTGAACAGATGTGTCATTGATTCCCTCGCTTATCATATCATAGCTCTGCCCATACGATATGATCCACTGAAAATTACAGAAACAAAGACATTATCAAAAAAGGTACATTGACAAAAATAGTAATTATGTTACAATAATTATCTATACGCTAGATAATTAGCATTTTTTAATTAGGAGTTAGATTAAACACTTCACAGAGCAGTGCTGAAGATTTTAATTGGCCGCGTTGGCGTGGGCCTAAAGGTGATGGAATATCAATGGTGTAGACACTATCGGGGGTACCAATTATCAAGACGGTAAAGAAATCCGGAAGTATTTGTCAATTTAATAAGTCAGGAATCCGATGTATTTTGTCTTGAATCAAAAAAATGAAAACTTAAATGGCATGTCAATCTTGTTAATGATTTTGGTGCAAAGAAGAATGAGTTGAAACCTATCTGGAAAGATAAAAATATGACTAGCATTTTTGTCCTGTTTTATACTTTGAAGGTAAACTTTACGGAACACATAATCCGGGAGAGAGTACTTGCGGGGATATTGTTTGCCTTGATCCAAAAACAGGACTGCAACTTTGGTTAGTCGAGGGATTGAGGAAAAAATAATAGTCTAAAGGAACTTTCTTCCAATTTTCTTCCACCTGGAACCTATTGGACACCACCTGTACTCTGTAGAGGGATTCTCTATGCAAGGGATTGGAGAAATGGTGTATTATATGCTGTTGATATGAGTAATTAATCCCTCAGCACCTTCATTATTCAAAGCAGCTCACTATCATTTGTCTTGGTCACTGATAATGGCGAGAATGGCTGTCCTGTGTGACCATCAACACCTGAATCCCGTGCTTATTCATTACAACCCTGGCATCTGAGCGTTACAGTCATAAATACCGTTTTGATTTAATAAAAATAGACCGGAAGGAAAGAGGGAGAATCATTGACTTGCCGCTCTCCAAAGTCTATTAGAAAAATTTTACTCATTGTTATCCCGATAGGTTTCTTAATTGTAATCTTATTATACCCGATTTTATGGAAGTTCAATGGGTTACCACGAGAAGGGAATGTTGAGCTGGAAGATTCGGCACTTCCAACATCTGCAAGAGACGTAGTTGTACTGGGAATTGATTTTTCTCAATTCGGTGGAGACGTTTTTACGCGTGAAAACCTTTTGATAATCGCTGATATTGATAGATCTTTACAGGCATTGGAAGGGGTACGGAATTACAGCTCCCTTTTAAATGCTACGGTGATAAAAGCGCAGCATGATGAAATATTGGTTTTACCTTTTATACCTTCCAGTATTATTGACTCATATGATCATTCCGATATTCTCGATTTGAAGAATAATTACAGCAATTATCCTGAAATAAGACCCTATTTAAGTTCGGATTTCAAAGCATGTGCTTTTTATCTCGAACCGGGAATTACCTACCCATCCCATCGGATGGTTGAAGCAATAGAGAATGTACAGCGCATGATCGAGGAAAAATACGGAATTACCTTTGAATTTACGGGACTTCGTCCTGTGCGTGTTTTCATTGAACGTTTCATTGTACAGGATATTCTCAGGATATTCCCATTCCTTTTTTTATTGATATCTCTACTGTACTATGTTTGCTTTAGAAATATTAAAGTTTTGATCCTATCCTGGTTTATAAAACTACTATCAACGGCATTTGCCTATAGCTGCTACCTCCTTACGGGCAAAGGATTTTCTCCCTTTATCATCCTTGTTCCGGCCCTGAATTTGGGCCTCCTTAGTGATTATATAATTCATGTAATGTACCATGGTCAGGGCAGGAGCGGTTTTCAGACACTAATCAATGTCCGTAATTACTTAATTCTACCTCTTTCTCTCACCGCTATTTCATCTATTATTGGATTTCTCAGTTTAATTTTTATGCAAGGGACGGGCCATATACTTCTCGCTTACTTGGTCAGCATCAGCATTGTAGTCACCTATTCCCTTACGGTATGGTGGATTCCCTCCCTGACCTGGATCCAAAGTATGATTTCAAAATCCGTTAAGATCAGTATGCGTTCTTTCACCCTTGGAATCAGCCGATTATTAACATCGGTATTTGTTTCTATGTTTAAATACAGAAGAATTGTTTTAATATTATGCCTGTTAATTTTTATTCTTGCGGTTTATCATCTACCAGTTCTTGAATTACAACCATATCCCTTGCAGCATTTACCCGAGTCTACAACGATTTTAAAATCGGAGAACATTTTAAATGAAAAATTTTCTGGAACAGTACCATTCAAAATTGAAATTAATACTAATCAGGCTGCCACATTCTTAAAGGAGAAAAACCTTCGTCTGCTCGAAGAATCCCATCGAATTTTGACTCTTAATCCTGACGTCGGCTTCCAGAACTCAGTACTGACTGTAATAAAACGTATCCACTACTATTTTAATAATTCTGACCCCCGCTACGAGGCTATACCCGAAAGTGAAAGTGAAGAAACATTTCAAGCTCTAATAGAGCAGTATCTATTATTCTACTCAGCCTCTGCGAGCCCGGAGGAGTATGAGTCACTTATCAACGCAAACCACAGAACTGTGGCAATTGAAGGAATTTTGATATACAGAGATGCCAGCTCTGTTACTGATTTTTTAATCACCTTAGAGCGTATAAAAAGAGGACTGCCTGAGGAGTGGGATATCAGTCTATATGGACCTGCAGAGGACCTCGTTCAAAGGAGGAGCAGACTCAAACATAATTGGTTTATATCTTTTGGAAGCGGTTCGCTCCTGATATTTCTGACAGTGCTTTTATTTTATAAAAATATTAAAATGTCATTTATAAGTTTTATCCCCTCATTTTTCACACTTGTCACGATTACAGGTATATCATCGATGCTTGGCGTAACTATGGATGAATATACTATAATCTTTGTACCAATAACAACAGGACTCACAATTGATTACACGATTCACATCCTCAATGCCATAGATTGCATGAAACAAGCCAGGATTGTAAACCCTCTATCGATTGTCGATTTAAATGTCGTTCGAGGATATGGCAGCGCTCTGGTAAAATACAGTGGAGTGCCTGTTTTTTTAAGTTTCCTAACATCTGTAGTTGCTTTTGCTTCGTTGTATCTTTCTTCATTTTCCGGTGCTGTTCAATTTGGTGTGATGCTAGCAGCAGCAATTGGATGTGCATTTTTTCTAAGTGTTTTTCTCTTGCCATTGTTCTTTATTCCAGGAAAAATGGAGGGCAAAGGCAGAAAGAAATGACGAGAGTAATGTATTTAATATCTTGTTTAATCATAACTTTTTTACTGCTCCCCTGTGCATACGCTCTTGATGTAAATGAAATAGTTGAACGCGCAGATTTATTAAGACGGCCACTAAAACTCGAGGCATCGTTTACCATGACACTGATCTCAAGGAGGGGAGATAAAAGGGTGTTGAAGGTGCTCGCATATCAGAAAAAAATAAGTGAAAATAGAGAAAACCGGTTGTTTCTATTTACATTCCCTCCCTCAATTGAAGGAACAGGCCTTCTTGTTCATTCCTACCTTGACAGTGACGACGATATGATGTGGATTTACCTGCCTGCTGTGGGAAAAATTAAGCGTGTGGCTCTTGACACTTCGGGTAGAGGATTTTTTATGGGAAGTGATTTTACTTATAATGACTTATTAACCACAACCATTGAGGAGTTTAACTACACATTACAGGGAGAAAAAAACATCAATGGCCACGATTGCTATGTGATTGAGGTACAGGGGAAAACAAAAGATACTAAGAGAAAGTATGGTTATTCCCGGGAATTACACTATATACGAAAATCCGATTTTGCTTTAATGAAAGTTACTTTTTATGATCTTGCTGGAGATCTACTCAAAGAGTTTACCGTTAATGAAATTCGGAAGATAGGGAAATATCTTTATCCTTCAAATGTCAAAATGGAAAATCTTCAGACCAAGCATACTTCGGAAGTCATTTTTGATGAATTAGGAATCCCAGATGATATCTCAGATCGGTATTTCACACAACGGTACTTGCAGAATCGTTAATTCCGCAACAATAAGAATTGCAGTGTTGATTTTTATACTGGCCTTAAGTACGCCTGTTCCGGTATTGGGTATTGATTTCGGGAGTATATTCCAGGCAGATTACTACGGGCTTATCGATCCCGCCACATTTTACGAGAGTGAGCGGATACGGTTTACAGTAGTACCAGAAATAGCCGGAAAATCCAGATCAAATCTAGTTCATTATCGACTAAACAGTGTGTTTTATTTTCAGCCTATCGGAGACGCTGTGTTTATCAATTCTGATAGGATCATACGAGAAGCGTATACCAGCATTTATTTTAACAACTTCGACCTCTTTCTCGGGCAGAAGTTCATTAACTGGGGAAAAGTTGATGTTTTTAGTCCGGTTAACACAATTAATCATTCTGACAACACAGTACTATCTATGGACAACTATCTAGAGGCGGCATTACCAGACCTTTTGGTCCAGTTCAGGGTTTACCTTTCTGACAACTTCAACACAGAACTTGTATATGTTCCTTTTCTTCAGCCAAATATAGATCCAATCGACGAGATTGTGGTTGAACAGCAGTTTTCCATTTCACTACCGACTATAAAAACCCAAAATTTTGATTTAAATGCTGCTTTTTTTAATAGAGACATCGGGTATTTCGATGAACCGGCTCACTCAATCCACATTTCTGCAAACTATTTCTCTGACCCCTTCGATCTGAGCGCTTACTATTCGTACTACATCGACCAGTTTCTTGATTTCGATATTGCAAATATTGAGGAAGAGATAGTCGAAGATATTGATTCGGATACTCATTTTATTACCGGTACAGCCTATCCCGATTATAACAGGGTGCAAAACGTTGGACTTGGAGTTAGTTTTTATCTGATGGACTTTCTCATAAGTGCAGATGGAGCATTTAAATTGACACAGGATAGAGAAGGTTCACAAATGGACATAAAAAACAGCTTATTGTTTTACATCATCCAAATAGAACGAGTATTTTTAAGAAATGTTCATGGACAGCTGAACTTTTTTCATCGTTATATTATTAATCCGGATGCAAAGATTGAATCAACCTATAGTCCTGCTGTGGAGGCGTATATAAAAGCCGTAATCGATGATTACCTGCTGGAACAGCCGCCTTCACAAATCTACGTTCTCCTGCATTTGGATACGAGCTTTTTTCATGAAAAACTATTGCCAGGAGTGAATATTATATACGGGTATTCTGAAAAGGCGTGGTATTATGCTCCTCGTGTAGCGTATAGGGTAAGTAATTATATCACGGTTTATGCCGGGACTGATATCTGGAAAGGGGGAATTGAAGAGGGTTTTCTCGGGAGAAATAATGAAAAGGACAATTTTTTCGTTAGACTGCAATATGAGATATAAATTTCTAATCTGTCTGATATCTTGTGAGAGTCAAATTGGTTTGTCCGGTGAGCAGTATGAGAAGCTGTCCGGAGAGTATCATTGTATCACCATTAATGCTGTACGTTGCTTTGTGTGTGTCTCCTCCTATAAGGGCAAATAATGCTTGAAGAAGTGCGTCATCCAGTTTTTTCCCGTCATCTACTATACTGGTAATTGTTGCTGTCATTGTGTTAGCTTTTACAGAAAGGTTACCTGCGACCACCCTCTTATACGGTTCCGATGGTTTTGGGTTTTCAGTGTCAATAGTCAGAGTGAACTCATCAGCCTCGAGCTCGATCGTTATGATTCTGACCGTGACCGGGTCTGTCGATTTACCAACCCAGGTTCCAACATAGTCCGGTGTTGAAAGATCGCATGAAGAAATCAAGACAAGTATTGTAACGAAAATAATTATTTGTTTAGGTTTCATCATACTTATTTCGACTTTATTGTACCTTAACACCTCATACTGAATTGTCAATACCAGATATACGTCTCAGCTAAGATGAAAATGTTTAATAGCTCTTGACAAAAAATATAAATTCCATAATTCGTTCTTTGTTAACGTATAATTCTCACATAGAAAAGTGCGTTCACCATCAGTGTTCTTGAAACGAAGCTTCCCTGTAGTAAATCCTGTAATTCTTGCTCGAAGTATCGAGCCGTTCCGGATATTTATTCTTCTTAAAATTGAACTCCCATACGCTACTGATGTCGTACAATATAGCCTGATACCAGATATTTCCTTATTATTAACGATCATTGCGACTCTTCGATTTTCCGTGTAGTTCTGGTTGATCCATGTGCCATAGCAGTCGATTACGTCGATGAAGCTCTCCGATCTGTTCTAAACGGAAAACTATTGTTTTTATGATATTGGGCTCTTAAAAAAATAAATTTTTAGGGTACTATACTTCATATCTGTAGTTTATTTAGTTGTTAAGCCAACAAACCAGGTTTCAACTGACGACCTTTAGAGGATAGGAGTTCGGTTATGACAATAACAAATAGACAATCCGGTACGAATGTTCATGTGGTGTAAGATTGGATTTTTCGGATCAATACACCAGTTGATGTTGCGGAAGAGTTCTAATTCAATCAGTGCCTCATCATGGATAGCTTACCACTTCTTCTTCAGAACGGTATGAGAAAAATGTTTCCCCTGATTTATGAAGCGGTTGGGAGTATAACCTCTGTCAAGAATCTGCGCTCTATAGCCTTTTCACATTATGGATGAAAGTACGGGTATGTTATTGTGCGGAGATCTTTTTACACAAGAAGGTACCGACCTTGCACCGGTGACGGAGTCTGACATCCTCGAGCCAAGTGAAGCATTCCGAAAATCGATGGACTTTTTCGTATACTCACCAAAAGCAACAGAAATACTGGAAAAGCTTACCAGGTAAAAACCAGAAACGTTGGCCTGTATGCATAGCAGTGCATGGAATGGGGATGGTGCGTCTCTTCTTAGGGCGCTTGGAAAGAGTCTTTTCACATAGTCTAAGTCCAGGTGGCGATAAGCTGGAGATCATTATTGCCACTTTATCAAATCATTCTAACCAGACGCTACACCCGAGCGTTCTTCACTTGTTATGTGATTTAATTGTTAACACCATACAGCGTAATAAATTTTTCTGGTATTTTTATTTATAGAAAATTTGGACTATAATTAATATAAAAAGCTGAATTCAGAAATAATAATAATTTACAAGTTATTAAGCTTACCAGGAGGTAAAATATGTCGACACTTTCAAAAACACGATTATATGCTTTTATGTTTATTGCATTATTTATTATGCCAGCATTAGTATGCTCTGCTTTGGATTTTAAAACGGGTGATGTGGAATTAGATCTCACTCTTGAAGAGATTAACCTCGATGCGGAAGCTGATTTAGGCAGTTTTAAGGCGGATTTAAGCGTCACATATGATATCTCTCAAAATAAACTTAATCATGAAATCGAATTTTTCAATGGTGTCCAAGGAATATCTCCGCCGAAGGGCTGGTCTGGAATGTCTTTACTGATCCAGGCCCGCAGGGCCGGGATCCTGTTTCTACGCTACACAGAGGACCGCAAACCCGAGGTGCAGAAAAACTCTGAGGGTGAGTTTCTTATCACCCTCTACGACGAGATCCTTAGGCGAGAGATCATCATC
>CAYFYU010000120.1:0-5646 GCA_964347455.1 uncultured Spirochaetota bacterium
GGATATAACGAAATATAACCGGGAAACAAAAGTTTTTTCCCAATTTTGTCCCAAAAGACGAATGATAGAGTTTGAGTATACCTATATCTCCCCCTCCGATATGTCTTAACCAATTCATCATTCAATGACGGAGTCCTGCCCACGCTTTATCATACAGGGAAGGACTCCAATGTCAATGCAGTCACCACTCGATCTTTGATAACCAGTCGATATAATTTTGAACCATTTCCGGATCTTCTTCCCTCCACCTGTCCATAGACTCCTGTGTCAAACGGCCCAGCTCTTCCGGAGTGATTTCTCCGGTGAACACCTGCTGAAAGATACCGTATCCGATATCATTCATGACCATTGGGGGAATAAGCTCTGAGACCCAGGGTATGGGTTCTGGTGCATTGATGATAGTTTCTACAATCTTCTTGTCCAAGGATTTCGTAACCTTGCTCCAATCGAAATTCTTGTCGGCCGGAAAGGCATTGAGCTTATTGTAGAGCGCATTCATTCTTTCATCCGTATGCATGAACATGAGGAATTGAGCAGTCTCCTCCTTGTGCTTTGACAGCGATGACATTGCAAACCCGTTAGTAATGATGGGTGACTTACCAGCCCAACTTCCATCACCAAATATGGGCGTCGGGAAGATATCAGCCACGCCTTCACCCAGTATATTTTCCATACTTGGGATTAGGCCCGAGGGGACCATACTCATTGCCGCATCGCCGGAGAGGAACACGTCCATGCCTTGGCTGATATCCAGTGACAGCATGTCCTCATTAAGATATCCCATCTCGAAAAGCTCCAGAAACTTCTCCCATCCTTCCCAGTATCGGTAATTGGCCCAGCTCTGCTTGCCTGTGGCCAGGTCTACGAGGTCCTTAAATCCGTCCATGCCCTGCTGAACTGTAAAAGCAAAAGTCCATTCACCGGTAAACAGGTCTTTGTATCCGAGCGATATGGGCTGTATGCCGGTCCGTTTCAAAGCCTCGCAGTTGCGTAGAAGCTCATCCCACGTAACAGGAGGCGTTGGTCTCAGGCCCGCCTTCCTGTACAGCTCCTTGTTCATCGCCCAGACATTGGAGTAGGTATACCAGCCGATGCTGTAGGTTTTACCATCGGAGAAGGATATTCTGTCGACATTCATGTTCTTGAGCTTTTCTGGCGAGATATGATTCTCCAGAGGCTCGAGATATCCAAGCCATACCCATGGCAGGTGGTAAATACCATTCCACCTGAAGAGCACGTCTGGTCCCTCCCCGGCGGCAGCCGCATTCGGAAACTGCGTCAGCACTACTTCAGTCGCCTGCAATGTCGCCTCGACCTTTATATTGGGATTTTCCTCCTCGAATTTGGCTATGGTTTCGTCAATCCAGCCGGTCATTCCCTCCACTTCCTGTTCTCCCCACCACCAGAATACAAGCGTGACAGCCTCTTCCGTTGGCTTATCACCGCTTGCCAGCAGAGACACGGGTATGATGAGCAGAAAGGAAATGAAAACAATGGCAACAATTTTCAGAATCTTTTTATCCATACTATCCT
Source organism: uncultured Spirochaetota bacterium (assembly GCA_964347455.1). Lineage (GTDB taxonomy): Bacteria > Spirochaetota > B62-G9 > B62-G9 > DRHN01 > JAGLSF01. The sequence goes on from CAYFYU010000120.1 coordinate 1,534, forward strand.
CCTCATTATAAGACTTCGATCTGAGTACTTCACATGCTCTTTTGGCCTCACCTCCCTTTTCAGGATTCAAATGTTTTTTCAAATGCCTTTATTCTCTTTGCTATTCTGTCTCTGACACTTTTATCCAGCGGCTTCACCTGGTGTGTGCCCAGTATTTCACTTGACAGTTTCCTCGCATTATCTATAATGGAGGGTTTCCCCTGCTGCTCCCAGATTGCCGGGACAACTCTGTTGAAAATTTGATAATCCTTTCTCTCCTTTGGACTGAGGTGCTTCAAAGTATGGTCCTCCATCAGGTAATTCTCGTTATGCCCCACCGCTTTGATGACATCCTGCGCTATGGTCTCTTTGGTCACCTCCACTCCATCCAGGAACCTTCTCACAAACTTCGCCATGTCATTGTCAACCACAAGCTGCTCATAGCTCACATTGAAACCTGTCGAGAACATGCCACAATCGATAATGATATCGGTCTTCGCCATCATGGTGGCGATAGCATTAAATAATTTTTCTATCGCATTCTGTTCGTCGTGCAGATTTGCATCCGTATCAAAGGCGGTTGAGTGAGAGGGCAACCCGTAATAGTTTGCCAGCTGCGTGTGTGCAATATTGCAGGCATACCGTTCAGGGATGCCGATCAATGCCGTTCCCTTAGTCATCTCGAATGTGGTCCAAGCAGAACCGTAAATAACAGGCGCTCCAGGATTTATGAGCTGGGTGAATACGACGCCGGATAAATCTTCAATATTCGTAATTGTTATAAGGCCTGCAATTGTTTTTGGGGCAGTGACACCTGCAATAGGCTGCGAAAGGACCATAAATGGGAATTTCTCCTCAGCAAGAACTGCTAACCCCTCCGCAGTTCCCTGAGTCCATGTCAGCGGACTCGTGGGAGAGAGCTGGCATATGCCGATCGGTTTCTGCGATATCGGAACACTGCCGCTGACAGCCTGCACAATATCGAGCAGTCCCCGTACCTCCTGCCCATTCTCAGGGGAAAAATAGACGGGCTTTACAGTATTGTTCAGCACGGCATCCAGTGCATGCAGAAGCGTCGAGTGTGAGTTCACATCCTGCGGCATCGCCTGTATTCCGACTACGTCAATTTCGTCCAAATAATCTGAGAGCAGGGCAAAGTTGCCCACCTCCTCTTTGGTAATCGGTCTCTTCTCACCTGTTTCGCCGTCATAGAAGTAAATAGCATTATGACCGCTGGCGATATAGGTTCGTTTATCGCTGCCGAGCTCAATGTATCTCTCAAAATCTCTAAAATAAACCTTAATAGTCCGGGGAGTCGATGCTAGACATTGATCAATTGTCTTATTGCTTACCCTGACGATCTTCTTCTCGAAGTCGACATCCGCTCCATTTTCAGACAGAAGCTTCAAAACCTTCTCACTCAAGACCAGCATACCCATTTCGGTCAGCAGTTCTCTCGAAGCCTTGTCAATCATCTGTATCTCATCGTCAGTTAGAACGGAAACATCACTGATTCTCACGATTTTCATCCTTCCAATGATTTAGTGTACTGATGCATCCTCAGGTTGCAAGTTCCCGTGATCCTACATTAAATTGTTTGTCCTGTCAATTGAATAGTTTGCTATTTTATTAATTAGTATTACTTATTTAATAAAATTCATTGCATTTTCAGAATCACTCTGTTAACCTTCTCCCATGATTCGAACCATACGGACGACTAGAATAGCGCCCTATTTATACATCGCACCATTTGTCATCATCACGTTATTCATCTTCGGCTACTCCATTCCATCCGTCTTTCTCTACTCTTTCCAGCGTATACGGGGTATATCCGGGGAGTTCATCGGCCTGGTAAACTACAAACACGTGATCAACAATAGAGAGTTCCAGGCTGCAGTACAAAATAACATGCAACTCCTCATCATCGTTCCCGTACTTGTATTTATCGCGATCATACTTTCAGTTCTTGTGTTCAAAGGTGTCAGGGGATGGAGGGTGTACAGAACAGCCATATTCATTCCCTATATTCTGCCGATCACTGTAGTGGGGATCACCTTCGGATACATATTCACGCTGAAGGGAGTGCTGAACGAATTTTTAAAACTTATTAATTCCGAGTTTGGCATCGACTGGCTAGGAAACCCTAATCTTGCTCTTTGGACGTTGATGATGATTATCATATGGAAGGAGCTGGGATTTGGAATCATGCTCTTCCTGGCAAGACTCATGAGCATTAATCAGGACCTCTACGACGCCGCGAAGATAGACGGCGCCGGCTGGTTTAAGCTCCTAACGCACATAACCATACCGCAACTTGCAACAATCATCGAATTCTTCAGCATCATAACGATCATCAACATACTGAGCTGGATTTTCGCCTACTCTTATACCGTAACCATGGGCGGCCCTGGAAACGCAACCATGGTCATCGAGCTCTTCATATATAGGCAGTTGATGAAGTGGTCCATCCCGAAGGTTGGGGCTGGTGCTGCAGCGTCTGTCCTACTTTTTTTCGTAGTGCTCATTCTCGTTTTCGGCCTGTTGAAAGCGCGGAAACGGATGATATATGAAATCGAATAACTTTGAATCTACGTCCATACCTCTATGCTAAAATATACATTGTATGGAATGAAGAGGAATATCAACAAGTCGGTCATCCATCTGATCCTGATAATTACGTCTGTTATATCCGTGTACCCTCTTTTCTGGATTATCATAACATCCCTGAAAAACAAACAACAGTACCTCGGAAACAAGATAAACCTGCCCTGGCCAATTACGCTGTCCAGCATTCAGCAGGCGCTTTCATCGGCACACTTTATACGATGGATGCTGAATTCTTTCCTGATAACTGGCAGCTCCATTGCTATTGGTACACTGATCGCAATCTTTGCCGCCTATGCGATTACCAAGCTCTCCTTTCGGGGGAAGAATCTACTGCTGAACTACGCAATTGCGTTGATGGCCATTCCCGTCATTGTCATGATCACCCCGCTCTACCTCCTTTTCTCCCGCATGCACCTGGTCAACACCTATTTCGGTATGATTCTGATATATGCGGGGATCACCACCCCCTTCAGCGTGTACCTTTTGGTTTCATTTTTTAAGAGCATTCCATGGGAGATCATCGAGTCATCCATTATCGACGGATGTAACAGTTTCGACATATTAATGCGCATAATCATTCCAATATCAGGCCCGCCGCTGGCCACCCTTATCATTGTGAATGCTCTGTGGATATGGAACGAGTTGCTTTTGGCACTGATATTTCTCCCCATGGATGATACGCATACCATTATGGTGGGCCTTACCGTTCATCAATCCCGCTATTCGATAAATGTACCCGTTGTTGTGTCGGGATTGTTCATATCTGCATTGCCGATGCTCATACTCTACCTCGCTCTACAGAGGTTTTTCATCAGAGGACTGGTCGAAGGGTCCATCAAGGGATAGATCATCCTACATACCCGGACCATTACTAATTAGGTAGAGATATAATTCCCGATTTAAAGATTGGTGGAAAATCCGCTAAGATCAGTGTGTGTATGTGGCAACCCCCTCTTTCTCACATCCATTTTTCCAAATTCTCTCTTCCACATTTCCATGCATGGAAGAGCATCACGCGATGTAGTTGCACACACGCCTGCTGGACAAGGGCGTCATCGAATCTCGTACTTCTTCAGCATGGAGCTGATGAACTTCAGACCTGTCTTTGCCATCTCTTCAGCGCTTGAGGCGAACTTGCGCCATATGCAAGCGCCAGAAGCGACATCGGCCGTGTCGTCAACGAATCCCTCAATGGAAATCGTCTCATTGTAATCGATCTCTTTCAGGCCCTTGAAGAGGTTGTCCCACCGGACCTGCCCGCTACCTGGAATACCTCTATCATTAGAGCACACGTGGACATGAAAGAGCCTGCTTCCTGCAGATGTAATCGCCTGGTATATGTTCTTCTCCTCAATGGTCATGTGAAAGGTGTCGCAAAGAATACCCACATTCGGTTCATCGATGCGTTTTATCAAGCGAATAGCGTTGCCAATCGTATTGATCATGTAGGTCTCATACCGGTTTGCGGGTTCCAGTCCAACCTGTATCCCAAGGGCGCTAGCGTATACGGCCACTTCTTTGAGGCCT
>CAYFYU010000120.1:5656-10599 GCA_964347455.1 uncultured Spirochaetota bacterium
CTTCAGCCGAGTATTTAAACTCGTCTTCAGACGGTGCCTTTCCCGTGAGCCTGCTGAATGGCGCATAGATGATACCCCCATAGAACGTCGACTCTAGCTCGTGAACAACACGAACGAGGCTTTTCATGTACTCTATTGCTTCCCGCCGCTTTTCCCTGTCGCTCGACAGAAGTTCCTTGTCCTTCGGCAGGGAACCTCCTCCCCTGATAAAGAGTCCAAGCTCCTGTGCCCTTTTCCTGACAACTCTGGCGGTAGGAAGGTCAAGCACGCGAACGTTCACGTCCACGGCATCAAACCCGAGGTCTCTGATGGTGTTGAGCTGATCGACGTTTCCTTCGTGTAGCCTTTTCGTAAAGACATGCTGGTGTATGCCAATTTTCATGATCGCTCACTCCGTTCCTACCCGTAGTTTCTCGAATAGGATCGTGAACTATACCCGGGATAAGATACTTCTCTAGGCCTTTCTATATTTAGAGTCCATTTCTAGCAGGTGCCTGTTTCTGTTGATATTCCGGCTATCACCCTCTTTGTTTTCGAAATCGGTGTGGAGCCACACGTGCACAATCTCCCTTGCGCATTCGAGATCTATGGTCTTCGATCCCATAGTCAGTATGTTTGCATTGTTCCGTGTGCGCGCGACCTCGGCAGTGAAGGCGTCAAAGCAGAGCGTGGCAAAACATCCGTGTACCTTATTCGCCGCAATGCTCATTCCCCCACCTGAGCCGCAGATCAGTATTCCCCGATCCGCTTTCCCATAGGCCACGCACAGGGCAACCTTCTCCGCCATCGAAAAATCCTCTGCTGGTGGACTTTCAGCATGCTGGCCGAAATCCATGACTGTATACCCATTACGTGTCAGTTCCCTTTTAATCTCCTCCTTGTATCCATAGCCATTGTGGTCACTTCCCATAGCAATTGTTTTCACTTCACTCATACGAGAATCTCCTGTGTTCCATGCTTGCGTTAAATTTCGTAGTCTATGCCTACGCTATGCCACGCAGCACCCTCATCCCTTCAGAAACTTGGATATGGAGTCTTCATCGAAGGGTATCAGAAATTCATAAAAAGAGCAACTACTTTTATGATAAGACATACAAATTTAAAAATAAATCATACAATATCATTGACAAGGCTTGATAATTACTATATGGTGAGGATCATGGCTAGAGAGAAGGATATTGTACACAAGGCTGCGCTATCAGATGGTGGGCATATCATCACCGGTTCAAAGAGTATCTATATGGCTCCCGATCCCCACATAGCCAGATTTGATCTGAATGAGAATTTGTTTGGCGCGTCGCCCCTGGTAAACGAAGCACTTAAAAATTTCATAGATGGAGTGGGCGTGAATTGGTATAACGCTTGGATGCGGAGGGAATGTGCAGAAGTAATCGCGGATTACGCCGGTGTTGAATATGAAAACGTGTTCGTGTGCAACGGATCGGCGGAAATCCTCGTTGTCATTGCTGAGGTCTTTCTGGAACCCGGAGACGAGCTTCTCACTTTCTATCCCACCTACCGGGTGCTACTGAATTATTCGATGATATACAGCTCGCATATCGTAAAGGTTCACCATGAAAAGAATTTAAACGCCGACACGCTTCCGGGAAAGATCGTCGATAGGATCGGCCCTAAAACAAAGATAATCTACATATGCAATCCTACGTCCTTCAGTGCCCGAGTCCCGATCGACGGCCTCGTAGAGGTGTTAGAAAAATCTCAGGAATCCCCCAACCCTATCGTCATCGTCGATGAGGCATACTACGACTGTGCGACCTATCCTTTCAGCAACAGGACGGTTACGGACCTTGTGAAAACGTATAATAACTTGATCGTGACGAGATCTTTCTCGAAGAGCTTTGCCCTCGCTGGACTGAGGATCGGATACGCGCTCAGTAGCCACCACAACACCGAATCGTTCAACAAATTCTTTTCTCCTCTCGGTGTCAGCTCACTCGCTTACGTCGGGGCAATGGCCGCACTACGTGACCTCAGCTACTATGAGGATGTACGTCGTAAGGTGGAGGAGAACAAGGAGTACCTTGCGGAAGAGCTGGGTAAGCTGAACGTCGAAGTATTTAATAGTTACACGAATTTTATACTCGCAAGGTTTCCCCATGGAGTATTGAATGATATGAACGGTAAAAAAGGCGTGTGGACGTACCTCAACGAGAAGGGAATCTACATACGAAATAAAAGTGTGATGTATTCGGATACCGATCTGTGTAACGACATGGTCCGCATCACCATCGGTAAAAGGGAGGATTGCGAAAGGTTCATCAGGGAGCTGACGAGCATAATGTCATCATTCTGATGTATCCGGGGGGAGCCTTACCCCATTGACAGTGGATAAAGAATTAGGTTCCGGGTACATACATTATAAAAAAATGATGGGAAACAATAATAGATATGACAACGTATCAGGCAATAAGGGAATCGCTAATTGATTTCATCAAGGAAAAGAAGTACAAGATCGGTGACAAAATTCCCTCTGAAGACGAGCTTGCCAGAATATTGAATGTTAGCAGAGTAACCCTACGCGAGGCGATCAGACAGCTCAGAGAAGAAGGGCTCATCTATAGCAGGCGAGGGAGCGGCACCTTCATATCGGGCAATGTTAAGGAAATAGCCGGCACGCTCGACGTGAACAACGGTTTAACCAAAATGATCACCGAGGCAGGTTTCAAACCCGGCGTTACGGAGTTCGAAACCGAATTGATTAACGCCTCAAAGGAACTTGCCCAAAAATTGGTGGTGAAGGAGGGCTGTGGCATTGTCGTGCTGAAGCGCATTAGGACAGCCAATGACAAGCCAGTCGTGTACTCACTGGATTATCTAAGTCCCCGTGTGGCAACTATATTCCTATCTATCAATGAAAAGATCATGTCACTCTTCAAGCTCATCGAGGACAACGGTATACGATTCGGCAACAGTTTTGCCGAAATAAGCCCGTTGTGCTGCAGTGAAGAACTAGCAGCCAAATTGTCTTACAAATCCGGGGCTCCCATTCTCGCGTTGAAGCAGGTGCTTGTCGATCAGAAGGGTTTTCCTCTCTTCTATGGAGAGGACTACTTTCGGCCCGATTGTTTCATATTTTCCATAAATAGAAGAAGAAACCCGATATAAAACACCATTATTCGATTACTGATTATCATGTATATACTCGGACTAGATATAGGAACAAGTGGATGTAAGGCACTGGTTTTCGATGAGGAGTGGAATCTCTTGGCTCTTTCTCACAGGGAATACGATCTCATTAGTACTGGTGAAGACCGATTCGATCTTGAAGCGGAAACCGTATGGGAGAAAATGCAGGAGGCCATAAGAGAGAGCTATGATAAAACTGGTGGAAAAATTAATGGGGTTGCCGTCTCGGCACTTGGAGATGTGATCATACCCTTGGATAAGGAGGGCCACACGATCAGGCCCAGCATCATCGACTTTGATCCGAGAGGGAGAGAAGAGATTGCCGCATTTATCGAGGAAATGGGAGCAGAGAAGCTCTACGGGATTACGGGAATGCCACCCATACATATAAACAGTCTGGCGAAAATCCTGTGGCTTAAAAAGTACGAACCTGAAAATTACAGTAAGGTATACCGATGGGCCACGTTTGAAGATTACATATTGCAAAAACTGGGAGTGAAGCCGACCGTCAGTTATTCAATGGCCGCACGTACGATGATGTTCGATATACGCCGCCAGTCTTGGTCGCATGAGATACTCGATGCCGTTGGATTGCCTGAAAGCAGTTTACCAGAGACGGTCCCCTCAGGTATAGTTATTGCCAAACTCAAGGTTGAAGAATCGGGGAATCTGGGTTTTTTAAACGATGCGACGGCTTGTAGTGGAGGACACGACATGGTCTGCGCAGCTATCGGTGCGGGCCTCAATGACAGTGACCCTCAGACAGCTTTGAATATCGTGGGCACGATGGAGGGCATTATCGTGTTGATGAAGGAGCCTAATACGAGCGGGGAGATGCTGCAGAAGCTCTATCCATGCTACCCCGGTTATCGCGAATACATCTCGCTGAGTCTCAACCTGACATCTGGAAGTATTTTGAAGTGGTATCGAGATCTGCTCTCAAATTTCTCTATGCATGAGTATAAGACTACCGGATACGTGGAGCTGCTTCAAGGCTTAGACGACAAGACGCCAGGAAGCCTTCTCTTCATTCCCCATTTCTCGGGCACGTGCAATCCCTTCTTCAATCCTGACGCCAGGGGATTGCTCTACGGACTCTCCCTGGACACAACCATGCATGATCTAACGCAGGGCATCATTGAAGGACTCTGCTATGAGTTGAAAATGCACTTACAGGGATTCGAAGATGCTGGTATACCAATACGCCGATTGAAAACCGTGGGTGGAGGGGCTCAATCAAGTAAATGGCTTCAGCTCAAGGCGAACGTAACTGGCTTGGAGATTGTCAACATGGACATAACCGAGGCTTCCGCCATAGGGGCTGCAGCTCTGTGCGGCACCGCAGTCGGAGTCGTCGACAATCCTTATGAGGTGATCGACCGCAGGGGAACAAGAGAAATTCGGTACACCCCTTCGACGGAAGCTACCAAGCGCTTCGGGGAAAGGTTTTTACGCTACCAGGCACTCTCCAAAAATATAGAACTGTTCGAAGCGAACTAATTTGTTTAAACTCAGGAACTCATATTTATGACCGCGGCACATTAAATTCCTTTAAGCTGATCGAGACCTAATACCCGCTTATGCCAAAGCCCCCCCGCACAGTTTCAATTAATAGTAAGAAACAATTAAAAAGTATTTAAATAAACCCATTTACAACCTAAATAAGTATGCTCAAAGTAGTGTTTAACTCTATTCACAAAAATAGAAAACAAACCGTATTGTATGTGGTAAGAGAGCAGTCCAATCTTATATTTGATGTATTAAGAGAAAATTAAATCCAAAACTATCCATAAAAA
>CAYFYU010000121.1:0-10595 GCA_964347455.1 uncultured Spirochaetota bacterium
CCATAGCTCTATAAAAAGGTGATGTGTTCCGCTCAGGTGAATCATCGATAAAGGCGTAACCATGGTATACATCTTCGATGATGCGCTCCCGATCTATCAAGAGAGAAATTGCCCTCCTGAAAGAAGGATGGGTAAAGAGGGACAGCTTATCTTCCTGAATTGATTTCGGATTTTGGTTTAATGTAAGAAAATGGTTGGTCCTGAGCGTCTGTCCGGCTGAATAGAGGTCGTAGTGACCTTCTTCCCGGTTTGCCAGAAGAACTTCGATGTCACCGCTGGCAATATCCGTGTCTTTGATGTCGTAGAAATCCACCTCTCCAATTTGAAATTTGAGGATCTTCGTTTCACTGTCTATGTCGAGGAGCTCAATGATCTCATCCAAATAGGGCATTCCTGCGATGTAAAAGCCCCCCTCCCTACTATTAAAGTGAGGGTTGCGTTCGAGGCGAATATACCGCCCCCGTTTTATCTCCGTTAGAGCATACGGCCCTGTTCCAATGATGCTCTGTATTTCACCTTCGAGGCTCCCCCAGTTCTTGTTGAATGCCTCGATACCCCCCTCTTCGATGAGGGGTTGAAGAATATGTCTGGGTAGTATATGAATGTCGGCCAGCGTATAGAGGAAGGGTCTGTACGGTACGGGCAGATCGATGCGTACCGTAAAATCGTTTATTTTCGTTATCGAAACAAGTGAATCTCTGATGCGCAAAACATCGGTTTTTTTTGAATCGACTTCTGGATTCATGTATATTTCCTCAAAAGAAAAGAGTACATCATCTGCTGTGCAGAGGGTATTGTCGGAGAATCGAATGTCGGTGTTGAGGCTAAGAATGATTGAGTAGCCATCCGCCGATATTGAGTAATTCCGGGCAATTCCTCCCTGAATCTCACCCGTAATCGGGTGTACGCTCAAGAGGCCTTCAAAAACCAGTTTTAGAACAGCGTAGACGGAGCGTGATCTTGTTGTGACTATATTGAGACTGTCAATTTCCTGTATGTCTGCCCGTATCATCGAACCACCACGCTTGCCTTCCTGTAAATCGCTTTCCGAAGTATCGATCACATCTTTGAAGAGATCTGAAGGGCTTTCCGAAGGATTCCTCTTTTGTTTGCACCCCGCAATAAGAGCGAAGAACAACAGAAGTACGATGAGTATGAGCGATAGGTTTCGCATGAAAATTCCTTTCAGAGATAAGAAAAGTTGTTAAATTTGCAAGATGAGTTAAAGGAAACAAACTTGGTGATGTGAATATAGCAACTCGACAATCGGTCGAACAACGAAAAATGTAGTTTTCGTGATACCCATATTGATTTTTGAATATTCTTGCGATATCTGTTATATTTAGAATCTGGTGAATATATTCATCAGATTCTAAATGTTGAGCTTATGACAAGACATCTCGCGAGTTGTCACAAGCGACTACTATGTTCCTGATGATAATATACGGGGTTCAGGAAGGTATAGATAGTATGAGAAGATTCCTCCTCATAGCTTTACTTTTCATTACCACTTCAGGGATGGTATTTGCAGCCGAAGTCTCAGAGGAACAGGATATCGCTATTTTCGGACTTACCACCTACGACTACAATGTTCCTGAGGAGGTAATCGGCTACGTTCACTCGTCAATCAACCATGAGTTTGTCTCATTGAAGAGATTCAATGTGATAGGATATGGTGACTATCGGCTCGAATCAAAGGACATTGATGATTTTATCGAGCGTATCAAAGAGCTTCAGGTAGAAAAGGCAAAAGAGGCGGGAACCTATGATGAAAAATTTGGTACCATTGTTATCAAGGGCGAGGATTTCGACCGTATTGTGAGCTCCTTTCTGATTGTTCAGCCCTCACTCTCGAACTACAGAGAGGAAGCGAAAAGAACCGTTGTGGTAACCGAAGATAGCATGTACTGGGTTACCAAATATGAAGTCGATGTGGTCGTAGATCTGTTTTTCATCAATGTGCGTGAGGGAACTCAGGAGGAATCACTGCGAATTACCGGATCTGCCACTGGCCAGAGTCCTGATGGAGCGAAAAGAAAGGCCATTGACGAGGCCATGTCCATGCTTGCATTCAATATAAAGAAAATTGACATGTTCAAAATAAGATCCGGTGTCATCCAGGTTAGTAGCGATAGGGTCTTCTTCGAGCTTGGGTCAGATATCGGTGTTCGCCTCGGTGATGAGTACGCTGTCATGACAAAGAGTGAGGTCGGGAACACCGGACGCATAGTGCAGATTCCAACGGGTCTCGTACGGGTTCGTAAGGTATATCCTGATGTCACCGAAGCGCAGATTGTCATTCAGAAGGAGAGGATCACCGAGGGGGATCAGCTCGTTGAGGTCGCAAAGCGGGGTATTCAGCTCTCCTTTAATACAGGGGTTATGATGCTGGATGTACCGGACATGGATTATGATCTCGTTCTTGTTGATGATACAGAGGTGGGGTTGATCTCGCCTGCTACCTTCTACTCCTTCGATCTCGAACAACCAGAGAAGGGTTTTGCACCGATCGCAGGACTGTCTGTTGCCAAATCGCTCGGATACAGATTGAAGGGGGTACTCGATCTCACGGCAATTCTGAACTTTCCCCTTTTCGGCGGTTTGGGAGAAATCGGAGTTGGGACATCACTTTATAAACGAAGAATGGGACTGGACCTTTCGGTATTTGGTGGAGTTTTGTACATGACCATCTTTTCCAAAGATCTAGATCCAATACCCTCTGATCCCCTAATACTCACGATCGAGGGTACCAAGGTCGAATCCGAAAAAGATCCGGTTATGAATATCTATGGATTGGCATTCGGTGCGAAGGGAGGGGCTGCGTTCACCTTCAGGCTTAACCCAAACAACTCGATACGGGCAGGGTTGAACTATCGGCTTTACACGCCAATTGAAAACTGGACGATTCATATTGAGGAAACCTCTGGTAGCTCGAAGGAATCATTTGAAATAGACTCGGATAGTCCAAATATACTGGAGGATGCGAACACCGAGGGCTTGAAGCGTGTAAGTATTTCCGGTTTTGAGGCAACCCTTTCCTATACCCTACGATTTTAAAAATGAAAGTTTGGCGTTTCGTCGAATATATTTTGCGGTATATTATACTGTATGGGTAACTGAATCATAACGTGTGCTGTTCCTGAGCGAATAGAAAAGTACTCTAAATCATGTTATACTGAGATCTTGTAACATACCGATAGGGCAATTTCTTAAGAACAAGAATTAGTGAGATGTTGGTGGCATTTCGACCGCCCGCTCATTAACAACAGGAGGGAGAGAGATGAATAGAAAAAGCCTCCTCTTCACAATTCTCATCATAGTAATCACAGTGTTGATCGGTTTTGGATGTGCTAAGGAGTCGGTTAAAAAGGGAGAACCGGTAGATTCTACCATGGTCATTGAAAATGGCGTCGGAAAGGCGAGGAAGTTCGATGATGCACTTATCTTAGCCTTCCAGGACGCGCTGCGAAAAGTCGTGGTTGGAATGGTGGGAGAGGAAACGGAATCTGCAAACAAACCAAAGCTTAACTCCTATATGTATAATATCAGCGAAAACTTTATATTGAATTATGAGGTTACCGATAAGGTGAAGTCTGGAAAGCAAACGGTTGTCTACGTACGGGCCGCGTTCGACAGACCCAAGGTGGAGGAGAGTTTGCAAACTCTGGAGATTGCTTTGCTAGAAATAAAAGAGGAGCCGGACTACACGGGATCACCCTACGCGCCTCTGATAAATGAAGCGATCGATAATCTGATCTATCTCGTTTATTTTGAACCTGAAAAGAGAAATATAGCCGATGAGTATGCGCGGCTGGGTGTCAATCGTGTGAATAACTACCTTGCCAACAAGGGTTACGAATATGTGGACCTCACACGGATCAATGAGATAAAGGAAGAGTATCTCAAGCTCTATGAAGAAACCACAGGTGCTGTAAGCGTCGTTCAGCTCATTGCTCAGGCGCTGAATGCGGATGTCTACATCGTAGTCGATGGAATAGTGGAGGATGCTGGTAGCGAGGGTAGTATCCATTTCGCATCTGCATCGATCGATCTCAAAGCATTTGAGAGCGCAACTGGAAGAGGGCTTGGAACCGAAACAGGATACTCTGGACGCCTTGGACTTGCAAGCGGTATGGATGCGGCTCAACGAAAATGTGTCGAAGTTGCTGTGGAGAATGCAACTGAACCGGTCATCGATTTGGCACGATCCTACATGATTAAAGCGTTTGAGGAGGGAATTCGTTATGAAGTAGTAGTTCAGGGAATTCCAAGTTTTGATCTGCTCAGGGTATTTACCGATACAGTGAGGGGAACAGCCAATTTCAGGAGCATGAAAGAGGTTGGTGCATCCGAAGGCCTGGCAAGGTACTATGTGAACTATATGGGTAGGAAGTCCGAGCTCATCGATGATATCATAAACAGTCTCGAAAACGAAGACGGTTTTGAAAATTTCACCGTCATCGTATCGCGAGGCAATGCGGTAATTTTTGGTATCGAGGAGTAATCGGTACCGCATCTCTTTATGGAGGTAATAAAGAAATGAAGAAGATTAAAATCGTGAATATTGTGATCGTTTCAATTATCCTTCTGGCTTTTATGTTTCTCGCGTCCTGCTCAAAGCGGAGCGTCGTTGATGTGAAGAAACCTAAAAAGGGGAGGATTGGTGAGGAGTTCATTGTTCAGAAGAATCCTGATAAGACGCCGAAATGGATAAAAGATTCCGAGTTCGAGGTAAAAAAGGAGAAGCGGGAAAAGATAATCTATGTGATTGCAGACATAACAGAGTTCAAAGAGAAGCGGGCTGCGGAACGGATCGCTGAAGCCGAGCTCAGGAAAAAAATTGCCGAGGGAATAAAAACTCTCGTTCAGACACAATTCGGGGAAGCGATGGTGGGAACCCCCGATGAATACAAAGACTCATTCGAGAGCTATGTGGTAACCGTGGCCGATAACATAGCAATCGTTGGTTTGATTGTCACTGACACCTACTGGGAGAAGATTCAAAGGATCAAGGCCAAGGACGAGTTTGAGTATTATTACAGAGTAGTGAAGAGGGGTAAGATGCCCTACTTGAACTACGTAACAGCACGTGACAAAGCTTGGCAGGACGTACTTGACAGAGCTGTAACGGAGGACGAAAAAGTCGAAATGAGAAGAATAATAGAGGAATTGAAACGTGGTGATGAGGCGTAACAGTTCCAAACACAGAGGAGTTTTTCAGCTTCTATTATACCCGATTATCATTATCCTAGTATTGCTGGCAGGATGCGCTACTCAAAAAAAAGCTGGGCTCCAAAGTGGTCCAGTACTGGTATCCTCTTCGCAGAGGAAGCCACCTTCTTGGATTACGGTCATACCAGAAGAACGGCGCTACTTCTACTATGTTGGGACCAGTACAGACTCTCCCAATTTTGACGCGGGAAAAGAACAAGCCCTGAGCGATGCACTTTCGCAGGTCGTGGCGACCATCGGCGTTCGAGCGACCTCTACCGCAAGCTATGAGGAGCGATATTTTGCCGAACAGTTTACCACAACCATCGAATCAGAACTCCTCACAAGGGGAAAGGCCAAGCTGCAGGATGCGGAGGTCAAAGAGATATATTTCGAGCAGTGGAAGCTTGAGGAAGGCACGCAGATCTTTCGTGTCTGGCTGCTGTTGAAGTACGGAAAAGATGAGATTGCAAAAGAACAGGAGAGACTCGCCACCTTATTAAAACTTAAATCGGGTGAGGTACTGAAATATGAGGAGCTTGCGGCACAAAACGAAAAGGCGAATAAGCTCATTGATGCAGTATTCGCCCATTTGAATGCGAGCGTCGCTGCTCTCAAACTCGAGGATGGTGACGTATTCTTTGACCGGAATATAATCGGCGCGAATGAGCTGCTCCTGAAGATTCAGATGCGGAAATACGGTGAGGATCAGGTTGGTTTTGTGGGTGAGTCTCTACCGCAGCCATTGGAGTTAAAGGTATACTTCATGGACGGAGAGAGTGAGATTCCGATTTCGAATGTGCCGATTAAATTTTCATACAGGATTCCTAAAACCAGAACAACAGGATACAAACAGCAGGTATCATCTGAAATCACCGATTCAGAAGGTATTGCGAGGTTCACGGTCGATACGATCTACGAAGTCAGCGATGAAAACAGGGTAGTTGCTCGAATTGATCTATCACCTCTATTGAGCCAGCTTAAATCAGCACCGCAATCCTATGGGGGAAGTATCGAATCCTTAAGAGATGTTCTCGGATTAAAAAAGGTAACCTTTCTCTTTAAATCTGATACCTACGCGAGGGAAATCAACACAGCCGTATTTTTCTTGCAGCTTGATGAGGATGGATCGCCGCTTTCGAAACCGATTACTGCACCTGTGATATATGATATTCTCTATGAAAAACGATTCTCTATTCGAGTACTCAACGTGAAACCGAGCACAATTGTTGATAAATCCTCAAACGAAATCTGGGAGGAGCTCGAAGTCCATGCCCCCAAGGGAGTTCAAAGAATATTATTCGGAAAGGTTATGATAGTTGAGTACGACAAAATTTCTGGTTTTGAAATGGCAAAGGCTGCGGCTGAAGCGGCACTCTATGACAGGGAAACGGCTGAAATCTTGAGGGCCTGGCAGATGCAGCGTAGCGGCACGGGAAGCACCAGGGAAGGTGCACAGCTCAACGCCCTTACGCAGGTTGGAAGATCACTCGGTGAAATAATATCGAATACGATGCCCTGAATGAGCAGCCATATAGTGTAGTGTTCAGGGTTCCTTCACGAAAGGCATCATTAACCGCATAGGCGGTTTAATCTATCTCCTTTGATTTCAGCAAGTCTGGTAGACAGTTGTAGATATTGTTATGGATGATCTCGGCACAATCGCAAATATTGCCGTCGTCCTTAAGAACATGACTTTTAGCACCCCCATCAATGATCTCGACGAGGAAAATTCGTTTTTCACTCCACTTATATTCGTTGCTTACCTTGACCTTTTCTATCCGTGCAGAATCTTCTTCATAAAGACCCCAGTCTAAATATCCTTCATATTGATTGAATCCTCTTTCGCTTCGAAATTGTATCCTTATTTTTATAAAAAACTTCATGCCAGCAAATTGGAAGGTCATCCTACCATCAGTATCAATTAGACTCATCTCGTATAATCTGTAACTATTCTTCTCAGTATCCTTTTTTTCCTTACCTTCCGGGACCATCTGTTCTCTTAGAATAGCGAGAACATCCATTCCATGGGAAAATGTTTCGTCGATCATATTTAATTTTTCATGTGAAGTTGCCATGGCCATGCTCCTTTCCTATCATGTTTCGACAATAGAGAGCTCTTTTTCAAGTTGACCAAGTGCGCGTTGCATGAACCGAATTCTCTCTTTTGCTATTTCCCTGCTCCTGGGCAGAGTAAGATGTGCTTCGGCCCGTTCCTTATACTCTCGAATGAGTCTCAGCACTTCGATAAGTGATCGTGCGCCTTTCCAAAAAAACGCACCGATTGCGAGCCTCGTTATGCCACTCATGCCAAGTGAATCGATTATGTCAGCATCGTGAAGCATTTTTGCTTCGGTGAATGTGGGATTACCTTCAGGTATATGATTGAGTATTGATTCCTTGACCAGCGTTATCTTCCCTGGTTCGAAGCCGACTTCATGGAGCACCGCTTCTGCCTTTTCGGCTGACTGAAGCTGATGTGGCTCTGTAAGAATTATATCATGAAGGTAAGTGGCTGCGTAGAGAACCTCGTCATCGTAGTCATCCTCGAGCTGTTTCGCGATATGATATACTCTGTTGCAATGATCGTAACCACGTGCAAGTCGCCCCGCCGTCAGATCCTTTGCGTATTGAATGATTATATTTTGCAAATGTTTTTCTCCACCTTTTATTTGCTGGTTAATATATCTTTATATATATTGACAGTCAACACTCCCGAGATGCTGGTGGTGTAAATATGCGTCACCGGTTTATGGCATAGAAAAGTTTGGATTGGATGCGATGAAGGTATACGATACCCGGAAAAAGAGGAAGGTTGAGTTCAAACCTCAAAGATCGGGTAAGATCGGCATCTATCTCTGTGGGCCAACTGTGTACGATTACGGACATTTAGGGCATGGCCGTTCTGCTATTGTTTTCGACCTCCTTCGTCGCTATCTCATATACAAAGGCTTCGACGTAACCTTCGTCCGTAACTGGACCGATATAGACGACAAGACGATCGAGAGAGCTAATAGGGAGAACGTGACGGTCCGGGAGCTCACTGAGAAATTTATCCGTATATATGAGGAAGATTATGCAAAGTTGAACATACTTGAGCCCGATTTTGCACCGAAGCCAACCGAGCATATCGCTGATATGATCGGATTTATTGAGTTGCTATTCCATAGGGGCCACGCCTATGAGGCCGACGATGGCGTCTATTTCGATATCTCAACATTTCCTGAATACGGTAATCTGAGCGGTCAGTCCCTTGATGAGCTCAGGGGTGGGGTGCGTGTTGAGAGCACGGAACAGAAACGGAATCCAGGAGATTTTGTTTTATGGAAATTTGAAAAGCCGGGCGAGCCAAATTGGAATAGTCCCTGGGGAAGGGGCAGGCCCGGATGGCACATTGAATGTTCCGTTATGAGTGTAATTTACCTTGGAGAGCAATTCGATATTCACTGTGGAGGGCAGGATCTGATATTTCCCCATCATGAGGATGAAATTGCACAGTCACAGGGAGCCGGTTACGGATTCGCACGATACTGGATGCACAACGGGTTTTTAAATATCGATGAAAAAAAGATGAGTAAATCTCTCGGAAATTTTTTTACACTTCGGGAGATTTTTGAGAACTACTCTCCACTTACGGTGAGATTTTTTCTTCTCTCAGCGCACTACAGGGCGCCGCTCAATTTCAGTGATAAGAGTCTCCAGCAGGCGCAGAACAGCCTGCAGCGGTACAGCGATTTTATCATGCGTGTTAATGAGATCGCTGAGGAGAAAGCGAACAGGCACCACAATACTGTGGAGTCTCTGATAGACGAAACCAGAAGAGGATTTGAGGACGGACTTGAGGATGATCTGAACATATCAAAATCCCTCGCATCTCTATCCGGATTTGTCAGGGAGATAAACAACCAAATAGACGGTGATAAGCTCAATTCTGAAGATGCCAGGGCGGTCGTCGGCTTTATGAAAGAGATCGATCAGGTGCTTGCTGTATTTACATTTTCGAAGGAGATTCTCCCCGAAGAGATCGAGAGATTGATAGAAAAGAGGGAAAAGGCGCGAGCTGCGAAGAATTTTTTACAGGCCGATGAGATTCGAAAGAGTCTTCTTGAGAGAG
This sequence comes from uncultured Spirochaetota bacterium, assembly GCA_964347455.1. Lineage (GTDB taxonomy): Bacteria > Spirochaetota > B62-G9 > B62-G9 > DRHN01 > JAGLSF01. The sequence goes on from CAYFYU010000121.1 coordinate 9,326, forward strand.
GGATACTGCTTGAAGATACAAAAGAGGGAACACGGTGGAAGAGAAAAAGCTAGAGAAAGAACTCAATCTCTTGTCTCACGGAGGAATCCTTCTCCTGTACCGCTCTTTTGCGCAATATCGTCCTTGCCTTCAGGGTGTCCTGCCTTCCAATTGCCCACACTGCAGCCGTGCGTATCAAATGATTTTCATGAGCGAGATACCTCGATAGGGTGACAAGAGTTTCTTCGAATTGTACATTTCCAAGACATATGAGTGCATTCTGCACGATAGCGAGACGGCTACGTATACCTATCTGATTATCGGTGAACCTGTCCTGCCACTGTTGCTGGGAGTATGAAAGGATTGAAAGAAGGAGATCTCCCGGTCCAACATAACCGATTTTATGCTTTTCTCCCCAGGGTTTTAAAACAAGGTTATAGGGACAGACATCGATACAGGTGCTGCATCCATAGAGCCTATTATTCCATTTTTCCCTGTACTCACGTGGAATTGGAATGAGGGTTTCCGAAAGGTACTGTAAGCATCTTTTCACATCGAGAACTCCATCTTGCACGATTGCTCCTGTTGGGCAGGCATCGATGCAGGCACTGCACGTTCCACATAGAGAGAAATCGGGTTGCCGAGGATATGGCATGTTGTCTGTATCGATCTCGAGGTCTGTGAGTATCTCACCGATAACGAAATAGGACCCCATTTTTCTATTTAAGAGAACACTGTTCTTTCCGAATTCTGCACAGCCTGCGTTTCGGAAGAGGACCTTCTCAGGTATAGAGGTGTAGTTTGACAGTACCCTGTATTTGATCTGTCTGCCTATAAGATTTTCGAGATTCCCGAGCAGTTTTCGCAGGGTTTGGGTGAGGTAGAGATAGTTATTTCTCCAGGTAAAACGGGCGATACGTCCGTAGGGCGTCGGAGCGCCATCGTTTGTTTCTGTACCAGGTACAAATCCCTCTTCGTCCGGGTAATCGTCATCGGTGTAGTAGAATTTAGAAGCAACAATGATGCTTTTAATCCAGTGACTGTAGCTCTTGAACCTGTAGGCGTACGCTGTTTTCTTTTGCGTCCAACCGTAAGAGCTCGGTATTAAACCCCCATCCAATCGACGCATTGTTTCCGTGAGGGGGCCATCAAGGTCGATAACAGGAATGATCGCCAAACCATCGATTCCAGGTACAGTTTTTTCAAGGTGGGCCTTAATAAGAACCTCATCTCGAGTTTTCACAGGATTTCCCCTTACAGGACTCTCTTCGGTCGCTTTGGTCACAGCCAA
>CAYFYU010000122.1:0-3901 GCA_964347455.1 uncultured Spirochaetota bacterium
GAAAGATGACGATATTAAGATTGGACAACTGCTCCAAAACGTTATGGTAACGAATCTGCTGGCTGCGGTGGGACAGTTTCAACAAGAATACCCGGATTTCAGTGTGCGTATCGAGTCTTTTAGTATTGATGGGACCGGTATTTGGGTCTGGCTGAGTGATAGAAATTACCGAATCTATCTGGGTAGCAGGGTGGATCATGAGAAATTGAGAAGGATGCGTGCACTTATAATCGTGCTGGAGAGCCGAGATGAGGATAACATGCAAAACCCGGGGTGGATCGACATAGACATGAGCTTCACGCATGCAGCAGTTAGGGAAGGGGAAAGAGAAGATGAACTACGAAGATGACGTCATTGTTGGTCTCGATATCGGTACGACAAAGGTATGTGCAATTATCGGTAGGATAAACGAATACAATGGCATCGATGTGGTCGGTGTCGGTGTTTCTCCATCTCGGGGTCTGAGAAAAGGAGTTGTTGTAAATATTGAGTCTACGGTTAATTCGGTTGCAACAGCGATTGAAAAGGCGGAGCTGATGGCCGGGACAGAGGTAAAATCGGTATTTGCTGGTATTGCTGGAGGTCACATAGAAGGAATCAACTCCAGGGGAGTAGTCGCTGTATCGACAAGGAGCAAAGAAATTACCGAAATAGATGTTGAAAGGGTAATCGATGCAGCAAAAGCGCTTGCTCTCCCAATGGAGAGAGAGGTTATACACGTAATTCCCCAGGAATTTATTGTAGATTCCCAGGAGGGCATCAAGGATCCTGTGGGCATGAACGGTGTTCGTCTTGAAGCGGAGGTACATATAGTAACGGGTGCTGTGGCATCTGCTCAGAATATTGTAAAGAGCGTCAACCGTGCAGGGTATGCGGTTAATGATATAGTGCTTGAACCCTTGGCATCTGCATTGTCAACCCTGAAGGATGACGAGAAGGAACTTGGGGTTGTACTCATTGATATTGGAGGCGGTACAACCGATGTGCTCATCTATCTTAATGGGAGCATCTGGCATACCAGTGTTATCGCCATGGGAGGCAACCACGTCACCAATGACATATCGATCGGTCTGCGTACCCCGGTAATAGCAGCTGAAGAAATCAAGAGAAAATGGGGGATTGCTCTTTCAGGCCTCGTTCAGCCGGATGAGCTGATAGAAGTGCCGAATGTGGGAGGTAGAAACCCGAGCCGTATGCCCCGGCAGATACTCGCCGAAATTATTCAACCACGCATGGAGGAGATATTTTTTCTCGTAAAGAATGATCTTGAAAAAAAGGAATTCAAGGATCTCCTTGCTGGAGGAATTGTACTTACAGGAGGTGCTTCGTTACTCGAAGGAAGTGACAAGATAGCAGAAGATGTTTTCGAAATGCCAGTGAGGATCGGAACGCCATCGGGAGTGAACGGATTGGTGGAGGAGGTTTCGTCTCCTGAATTTGCGACAGGGGTTGGTTTAGTACATTACGGCTTGAATGCACTCCCTGAAAGCTTCATGGAAAATCGGGGTGCCGGGCTATTTGCAAATATTAAAAGTAGAATGGCAAACTGGTTGGGTGAATTTTTCTGATCCATTTAACAAGAATTATCAAGGGGAGGGGACCAACATGGAGTTTGAAATTGTCGATGAGACAATATTGACAAACAGGATCAAGGTAATTGGGGTCGGAGGTGCCGGCTGCAATGCTATTAACCGCATGATCGATGTTAATCTCAGGAACATCGAGCTTATCGCTTCGAATACTGACCTTCAATCACTCAATGCAAACAAAGCTCCGGTCAAACTTCAGATCGGTGCATCCTTGACAAAGGGTCTCGGCGCAGGAGCCGATCCGGAGATCGGTGAAAAAGCGGCCCTGGAGGACCGTGATAAAATACTTGACACCCTTCATGGAGCTGAAATGGTGTTCATTACGGCCGGGATGGGCGGCGGTACCGGTACCGGTGCAGCTCCAATTGTCGGAGGTGTGGCAAAGGAGATCGGGGCACTCACAGTTGGGGTCGTGACGAAGCCCTTTCACTTCGAACTCGAGAGGAAAATGGAAATAGCTGAGGATGGGATTACAAAGCTTCTCGAGGTTGTGGATACACTGATTGTACTGCCGAATCAGCAACTGTTGGAAATCATCGATAAGAAGACTTCGATTCTCGAAGCATTTCGAATAGCCGATGATGTGTTGCGTCAAGGGGTACAGGGAATCTCTGATCTTATAACTGTTCCGGGTGAAATTAATATCGACTTCGCAGATGTAAAGACTATAATGAATTTGTCCGGTGGAGCGTTGATGGGAACAGGCGTGGGAAGGGGCGATAATAAAGCTCTCGAAGCAGCTCAGATGGCTATCAACAATCCCCTACTTGAAGACGCCACTATCGACGGGGCGAAGGGAATTCTTGTCAATGTAACCGGAGGACCTGATCTCTCCCTCTTTGAATACGATGAAATCGTGAAACTCATAACCAATACCGCTTACAATGAGGCCATGATCATTGCCGGAATGGTTATCGACAGCTCACTTGCAAATGAGGTGCGAGTAACTGTAATTGCGACTGGATTTTCAAAAACTGCTGATATTGAGGATGAGGGGGATGGAACAAAGAGTTTTGAGGTATATCCGCTGAAGGATTTTGAGCCAAAGCGGCAAAAACCTCCTGTAACAAGGGAGCTTCCGATCATTGGGAGCGGCAGTCTGAAAAAAAAGTACAGCGATGATGATTACGATGTCCCCGCATTTCTGAGGAGAAAGGCTGATTAACAAGAGGAGCACCGAACGAAGTCTCTATACCTACCAGTTGACCGGCAGATTTAGAGCAGCGGTCTGTTATCCCAACTCCTACTATACCGGGATGAGTAATTTAGGATTTCAGAGCCTGTTCCACACTGTATCCCTCTTCCATGGCGTTCGGGCATATAGATATTTTATCGAAAAAAACACACATATTCTTTCTCCCGATATTCCAGAGAGGATCACCCTTTCTGACAGTGATATAATTTTATTTTCCGTTTCCTTTGAGCTCGATTACCCAAATATTCTGCGAATGCTTATTGGATCCTCCGTTCCACCACTTCGAGGAGGACGGGATCGACATCATCCAACAGTGGTTATCGGTGGAATTGCTCCAACGGCAAATCCCGACATACTCTCTCCCTTCGCCGATGTTGTCTTTACCGGGGAAATGGAATGCGGTCTCGAAGATATCCTTCAGGTTATGATGGTCCATACTTTTCAGAAAAGTGACCGGATGTTCGAGGAAGTAGCCGACATTGAGGGCGCATGGGTACCCGATATGGTCGACAGATCGGGCAGGCGAAGGGTTTTTGTGGAGCAGATTGAAAACCCAGCTCACTCGGCAATCATCACAAAAGACACAGTGTTTTCGGATAGATTTCTTGTTGAGATTGGGAGAGGGTGCAGAAATACATGCAGGTTCTGTATGACTAGATGCATGACGCATCCTCTCAGAAGCGTGCAAAAGGAACTGGTTTTTCAAACTGTGGAACGGGCGATTCCTCATACCGACAGAGTTGGTCTTATAGCACCTGTTCTCACCGACCACAGGGAACTGCATTCCATAGTGGCTGGGATCAACCGTATGAGGTTGAAAGTCTCCTTCTCATCACTCAGGGCGGATGACTTTGATGAAGAGGTAGCCAGACTCCTGGTTCAAAACCATCAGAGAACGGTTACCTTTGCTCCAGAAACCGGTTCGGTTGAGCTCAGAAAAAAGATTGGGAAAATGCTTACCAACCAGACACTTATGAATGCCATCGAGATTGCACTCGAGAATGGTATCAACAGGTTCCGCTTTTATCTGATGTTCGGCCTTCCAGAAGAAACAGATGAGGACATCAGAGCCATTGGTGGCCTCGTGAGGGATACGATGAGTGTTCTGGAAAAAAGA
>CAYFYU010000122.1:3911-10479 GCA_964347455.1 uncultured Spirochaetota bacterium
GGGACATCTCCACATCAGTGCGAATCCCATTATCCCGAAGAAGGGTACACCTCTGCAAAATCACCCTCTCTATCCGTATTCGTACTATAGGGAAAAGAAACAATATTTAGAGCAGGTGCTGGGCAGGTTCGAAGCTGTGAGCTACCGGATCGAAACTCTTCGCAATCTCCACCTCCACTACTATCTTTCCCTGGGGGGAGGTGAGGTTGGCCTGCTCCTCTACGACTGTATACGGATGGGAACGTTCAGTGGATTTGCCGGCGCCGCGCAAGAAAGAATGGGGCATTAACATGGCTCGCGACGCAGATAATCCTGATAGATTACTAGCACGATTTCTCGATTATCTTTACCTAGAGAGAAACCTGTCCAGAAATACCATCAGTTCCTACAGACAGGATTTGCAGTTATTTTTTGCCTATGTTGAATCCAGGATCAAGGGACGAACGATACTCGATGTACAGAGAGGCGATGTCATTGATTACCTTGCCTTCTGTAGGAGGTCCGGACTCCATCACCGCACCACATCGCGGTATCTTTCAACTCTACGGACCTTCTATAAATTCTTGAGCGATGAAATGGGAACGACCGGTAATCCGACCCTCCATATTACCACGCCGAAATCAGTTCAGAATCCTCCCGAATATCTTTCTCTGGAAGAGGTCGATCTGTTACTGAGCATTCCAGATGAGGGCACAGTGCTGGGACTGAGAAATAAGACCATTCTTGAGTTGATGTATTCAGGCGGTTTGAGGGTTTCTGAAGTTAGCGAGCTCAAGCTGAACAATATCCGGCTGGAGGAACGCTATATTCTGGTTTTCGGCAAAGGAAATAAGCAGAGAATAGTTCCCTTTGGAGAAAAAGCTGCCCGACTTCTGGAAAGATATTTAGAATGGGGAAGAGGAGAACTTTCGAAAAACCGCATGACTGACCGGCTCTTTTTGAATTTTCGGGGTGAGGGGCTGAGCCGTAAAGGATTGTGGAAAATTATAAAGGGCTATGCTCGGCAGAGCGGGATACGAAAGAACATTAAGCCTCATATACTCCGCCACTCCTTTGCTACACATCTCATACAGAACGGAGCAGACCTCAGAATTGTTCAAGAGCTTCTCGGCCATGCAGACATCTCGACAACACAGATATACACACACCTGGATCGGGGTACATTGATCGATGCTCATCGGAGGTATCATCCCCTTGATCGAAAGTTATAATCGAATCTCGGATGCCCATTAATTATTAGGGTTGACTTTTAGACTTAAAATTCTTTCCTTCAGATAAAATGTTTGATGTAAAACGGCTTGAATATGGAAAGGTTCTTCGTCTTTTGGAACATCACTGTCTCTCTGATTTTTCCCGCAAACGAGTACGCACCTTAAAGCCCTCCAGCAACAGAGAAGATATTCAGCTGCAGTTTACAAAGTTGAAGGAGCTCACAGGGGCTCTTGAATCTGGCTTCGAGCCGGTCCACCAAAAATACAACGATATAACCAACCTTTTGAAAAGGGCAGCTCCTCAGAATAGTGCTCTCTCACCGAAAGAGCTCCTGCTGATTAGGGAGAATATTCGACAGTTTTCGATGGTTAAAAAGCAGATTGAATCTATTAAAGAGGAAATAACGCTGCTAGCTGAAGTTATTGGAAAGGTAAGAATTCCCTATGATATTCTGGAAAAAATCGATGCCGCGATTGATGAGCATGCTAGAATTCGGAATGATGCGACCCAACGGCTTCACGATATAGAGGGCAAGCTGAGTCAGCTTCGGGAAAAGATAGAAGCCTTACTTGAGCGTTATATTCATGACTCGGAGACAAAGAACTATCTCCAGGATGGACATATAACACTGAAGGAGGACCGCTACGTTATACCGGTCAAGCACAATTACAAGGGAAGGATTCCCGGTGTAATTCATGCACATTCGGGTAGTGATAAAACCGTCTTCGTTGAACCATATTCGGTTGTTGACATGAATAATGAGATACGATTGCTGGTCAAGGAGAGGGAAAAAGAGATTCGGCGTATCCTCATTGCTCTTACCAGAACCGTGGGGAAGAAAACAGACGAGCTGAGCACGTTGCAGGACGTGCTTTGTCACTATGATATATTGATGGCTAAAGTTCATTATATGGCTGAGAGGGGTTGCTGTTTTCCTGAGTTCAGCGATGGGCGTGAAATTGAGCTGGTCGGTGCGCGGCATCCGCTCTTACAGGGGAAGGTTGTACCGATTGATTTCAGGATAAAACAGCCAACGTGTGGAGTGGTCATTACCGGGCCGAATACGGGAGGAAAAACTGTTTCTCTGAAGACGATAGGGCTCTTTGTTCTGCTTGCGCAGTCTGGAATACCGGTGCCTGCAAAAAGCATGAAGTCATACGTATTTAAATCTGTGTATTCGGACATCGGTGATGAGAGTTCTATCGAGCAGTCCCTCTCTACCTTTTCAGGACATATTAAAAACATAAAAGGTATTGTGAGGGGAGCTGACCCGGACTCACTTGTTCTCATCGATGAACTAGGGGCCGGGACGGATCCTATTGAAGGAGGAGCGCTTGGGACGGCTATTTTGGACTATCTGATAGAAAACCGGATAACGTGGGTTGTTACGACCCATTTCAGCTTCATCAAGATGCACGCAATTAAAAATCAAAAAACTGCCGTTGCTTCAGTTGAATTCGACTCCGAAACCTGCTCGCCGACCTATCGGCTGATTATGGGCATACCGGGAAGGAGCAATGCACTTGAAATTGCCGAACACCTTGGATTGCATAAGGGGATTATCGGAAAAACGAGGAGTTATCTGGGTGACAGAGACCGGTCCATCGATGGGATAGTAAAAAATCTTGCTCGCCTGGAGAAAGAACTCACCAACAGGGAGAAGAATATTTCAAAATATGAGAAGGAGCTCGATGAGCTGAAGAGCAGATACAGAAAGAATCTAAAATCTCTGGAAGAGAGAGAGAATGCACTCTCCACCCAGCTTCGCAAGCAGCACTCCCAGCTTGAGCAGGAGTTCAGAAAGCGCTTGGAAGGGAGCATAAAGGACATCAGGGAACGTGAGGGTGCAAAGGAATCGATAAAGGCAGCGAGAGATGAGATAGAGAAGGTTGATCAGGATTTCAACGAATTTCTCGAGAAGTTTATCCAGAAGGAGAGAGAAACGATACCGGAATCAACTGTAAAAAAGACGGATGATATAACGGTTGGTGATGTTGTATCTGTTGTAACTGTCGACGGTGGTACACTTAGAGGAAAGATTGTGGGAATGTCTCGAGATAAGGTAACCCTCAATGCAGGGAGCTTGCGACTTACCGTGGATCGTAACCGTGTGCAGGAGGTTTATGAACAAAAAATCCAAAAAAACCGATCGGCTCAAGAATGGGACTTTGCGCCAAGAGGCGAGCGTAAAGCAGTCCATGAATGCGATATTCGTGGAATGCGCTATGAAGAGGCGATGAATGAGGTTGTTCGCTTTCTCGACGATGCGGTTTTGAGCAATCTCCACACCATTTCAATAATTCATGGGCTTGGTACAGGCGCGCTGCGGGAGGGTGTACAGAATACCCTCAAGAAACACAGGGACGTCCAGCATTTCGAATATGCTCGGCCAGAGCAGGGGGGGTACGGTTGTACGATTGTTGTATTGAAAGGTTGATTTCGGAAATTGTGAGGCTTGAGAATGGACGAGAAGTACTGGAACAGAGATTGCGAGACAATGACGCGGGATAGGTTGGAGGAACTTCAGCTCAGGAGGTTGAACAGAACTCTGGCTCATGCTTCAGTTTCCCCGTTTTACCATGGCCGCTTGCCCAAGCAAATAGGGAGTCTCGATGAAATAGGGGGACTACCATTTACGACAAAGATGGATCTCAGGGATGGGTTTCCCGATGGTTTCCTTGCCGTTTCAAAACAAGAGATAGTACGGCTCCATTCTTCTTCAGGGACAACTGGACAGGCAACTGTTGTGTATCATACGAGGAGCGATATCGATAACTGGTCAGAACTGGTTGCCCGGAGTATGTATATGACCGGTGTACGAAAAGGTGATGTCTTTCAGAATATGATGGGATACGGCCTTTTTACCGGAGGACTGGGTCTGCACTACGGGTCAGAGAAACTGGGGGCACTGACCATTCCGGCTTCCTCTGGAAACTCAAAGCGTCAGATCAAGCTGATGCAGGACTTTGGAACGACCGTTGTTCACATAACTCCGAGCTATGCACTTCATCTATTCTCAATATTACATGAGCAGGGCCTTGTACCAGCCAGGGATCTTGTTCTACGTATTGCCTTTCTGGGAGCGGAACCCTATTCTGAGCAGACACGGAAAAAAATTGAGAATCTTTACAAAATTGACGCATTTAACAGTTATGGCCTCTCCGAAATGAACGGACCAGGTGTCGCATTTGAATGCCGAGAGAAACAGGGTATGCATCTCTGGGAGGACAGTTTTTTTCTCGAAATAATCGATCCCAATACGATGGAGAGGGTTGATGATGAGAAAGAGGGTGAGCTTGTACTTACCACTCTGATGAGGGAAGGGATGCCAATAATCCGCTACCGCACCGGCGACATCGCTTCCGTAGTGTCAGGACAATGCCCATGCGGGAGAACGCACAAAAGGATATCACGGATTAGGGGGCGGAGTGATGATATGCTGATTATTAAAGGAGTAAACATCTACCCAATGCAGATTGAAAAGGTATTAATGGACATACCCCAGATTGGGCATAACTATCTCATCGAGATAGAGAATGTCAATTTCCTCGATACGCTCCAGATAAAGGTAGAAGTCATGCAGGAAATATTTCACGGTGATATCGATGAGCTCGAGAATCTCAAAAAAAGAATTTCTCAGGAATTGAAAAACGAGATCCTCGTAAAGCCGAAGGTGATTCTCGTTGAACCAAACTCCCTTCCGAAATCTGAAGGGAAGGCGATTCGTGTTGTAGACAAGAGGAAGAAACGGTAGTGAGGTGTGCGTCATGGCTTCTCAAGTAACGGTGTTTGCGGAAAACAAGCCGGGCAGAATATCCCGAATTGCTCGTATTCTGGGAGAGAACGGTATCAATATCAGGGCAATAACGATATCTGATATGGGTGATTACGGTCTCATCAATCTTATTACGGATGATCCTGAACGAACTTCACATGTTCTCCATGTTGAGGGTTACAGTGTTTCGAGTAAGTATGTTATAGCCATTTTAATGGAGGACAAACCGGGAGGACTCGCCGATATAACCGAATACCTGCAACAACAAGATATTAATGTGGCAAATGCATACGGTTTCATCCTCCAGAAAGAGGATCGGGCCGTGCTTATACTGGAGGTAGACGATTATAGGGAGGCGGAGAAGGTTATAAGGAATGGTGGCTTTCAAACACTGAAGGACGAGGAGCTGCACAATCTCTAGACCACTGCCCCTCACCAGATTCGCAATACCTTCTCTCTTTATGTAAGGCATTAATGAATTCTGTATTCGAGAATAATATTTGTTGAACTTTTAAAATGGGATGGTGTATATGGCTGGGAGGCTTTCTCACCAAACATTTATGATTCCAGTTGAAAAGATAAAAAGCGGGTATTACACCGATAAATACTTCAATCGAACCAGGGAGGTCCTGATTAGTGATAACAATCATGTTCGGGTACTCATGCAAGTTTTTACCCGGAAGAACGGAATTCTCTGTGGTGTTGATGAGGCAGCAGCCATACTGCAACTCTGCTCAGACAATCCGCGTGGGTTAACAATTCATGCGTTACACGACGGTGACAAGGTGTCAAAAGATGAAACGGTAATGACCATCGACGGTGATTATTCAACTTTTGCCCACCTCGAGACAGTGTACCTTGGGGTTCTCGCGCGTGGCACATCCGTTGCAACTGCAGTTCGTGATGTTGTCGAAACAGCAAATGGGAAAACCGTTTTGTTTTTCTCTTCTCGATTCGACCACTATCTCGTTCAGAGTTTCGACGGTTACGCTGCACATGTGGGTGGAGCCCAGGGAGTTTCAACTGATGCCAACGGGTCTTTTTTTGGTAGTCCTGGTATCGGTACTATACCACATGGACTTATCGCTGCCTACAGTGGGGATAACCTTGCTGCGTGCAAAGCTTTCCGAACACACATGCCCGATAGTGTTGATCTCATTGCCCTTGTGGACTTTCAAAATGACTGTATCGGTACCAGTCTTGACGCTGCCTCCATTTTCGGTAAGAAGCTATGGGGTGTTCGACTTGATACAGCCGGTGATCTAATAGACGTATCGGTAACCGGAAGAGGAGCTGATTCCTTCGGTGTCTGTCCGGAGCTCGTATTCAAACTGCGGGATGCTCTAGATGCGAAGGGTTATACCTGGGTAAGAATAGTCGTAAGCGGTGGGTTTAATCGAGAAAAGATTAGGAAATTTATTGACTTAGGAGTGCCCTTCGATGCTGTTGGTGTGGGTTCCGCTTTCTTTAAAGAGCGAATCGATTTCACAGCAGATGTTGTAATGGTGAACGAAAAACCCTGTGCCAAAGTTGGAAGAGAGATTAAGCCGAATGATCGACTGGAAAGGGTTGAAAAAATTG
>CAYFYU010000123.1:0-712 GCA_964347455.1 uncultured Spirochaetota bacterium
AGGACTTTCAGCCCTTGACAGGACTTTCAGCCCTTGACAGGACTTTCAGCCCTTGGCAGGACTTTCAGCCCTTGGCAGGACTTTCAGCCCTTGACAAGACCTTCGGTACTTGACAGCACCGTTGGCTTCCTGAAAGGTGGTTCGATTGGAAATCCCTTAACAGATCCTGATAGAATCCAGGATAACAAGACGAGATTACGTACATCTGTTAGTATAAGTTGAAATGGGTACTTTGAAAAGTGATAGTTGGAAAAAGAGATTATGGTCGGGCGGGAAGTTTCACGAGGAAGAGCGTAGGTCCCTGTGGGCTGCTCTGTACCATAATTTCACCCGATGACAGCTCAATTGCCTTTTTTACGATAACAAGACCGAGGCCTCTTCCTTCAATATTGTGTATGGATGCATTGGTTCCTCTATAGAAAGGGTCCCAGATTTTATCGACCTCGCGCTCTGTAAGCCCAGGACCTTCATTCTGTACTGAAATGATGTAATCCGAACCTTCCTCTGTGAGCGAAACGAGTATCGGCTCGTCTTTGTCCGAGTACTTCAGTGCATTATCGATCAGGTTGGAGAAGGCTTTTTTGATGAGCAGCTCATGGGCAAATATCCAGGCAGAACGGGGTGCGTGCTATTGCATTGAAAGCGGATGTTGCCGAATCCGTCCAGGGTGCGGAGCACCGCACCCACCCGGACCTCCAGCGCGGTCTCGATG
>CAYFYU010000123.1:722-2455 GCA_964347455.1 uncultured Spirochaetota bacterium
GGTGCGTGCACAAACTCTACCCTTTTTTCACCGGTTTCTAGAACAAGGCTCTTCAGGAGAGGTATCAGATCGATTCGTATTCGGTTGACTTCACTGTCCATATTATCCAATCGGGACAGCTCTGAGACCTCACCGACCAGGGTATCGATCTCTCGTATCTCGTTTTTGATCATCTCTGTCGAGCGCTTTTTGTTCTTGAGCTCGAGTGCAAGGTTGATACGGGCAAGTGGCGTTCGCAGCTCGTGGCTGATGAACTGGAGCAGTTCGCGCTGATTTGAGAGCATGGAGCGCAATCGAACGGCCATGGTATTGAAAGCGTCTGCAACTTTCCCGAAATCATCATCGCGATCATACCGAATCCTGAATGACAGGTCCCCCTGTCCAATCCTTTCAGATGCCTCTATGACTCTGTCCAGCGGTTTGAGTGTTTTCTTCAGGGAGAGAACAATAAAGAGGGTTATCATGGCCAGAACTGCGAAAAAGAAATAGAAAGGATTGTAAAAATACCTTCTGCGAAGGTGCATTGGGAGCATAATGGTAACAACCCTGTTTCCCGATAACGTTACTTCCCACCTGGGTCCCATGTTCATCCCGCGCATCATTCTTTCCATCATCAAACCCATGTCCATTCCACTTCTACCCTTCACCCCTCCTCTTCCCGTCAGTTCGGGAGTAAATCTTCCGGCTCTTCTCTGGGCGACCCATCTGATTGAGTCGTTTTCGCTGTATATGATGGTAATATTGTAGGACTGTGCAAGTATCCTTGCCTTTATCCTCGAAGGGGGATCGCCCATGTAATCAGCAATGAGTAAAACAGCTTCTTCGGGTTTTCTGAAGTAGAGGTAATGGCCGATATTCCTCACTTCATTTCTGAAGAATATCCACATGACGCTATTGATCAGGAGAAAGCCCACGGTTAAAAACAGGACGATCTTCAGAAGCAATTTAAATCTGTATGAAATTTTACTTTTCATCTTTTCTTTTCGCAATGAACATGTACCCCTCACCCCAGATGGTCCTGATGATTCGTGTGTCATTCGGGTCATCCCCGAGTTTTTTTCTCAGCCTGCTGATCAGGACATCAACGGATCGGTCGAAACTCTCCCAGGTAATGTTCCTGGTACTCTCCATTATGAGGTCCCTCGAGAGAACCCTGAAGGGGTTTTCACACAAATAATGAAGAAGCTCGAACTCCGCCCCCGTAAGTGTCACCTCTTTACCTTTCACTGTTAGTTTCATCCTTTCAGGAACGAGGGTAAAATCTTCATACTCATAATGCTCATACTCTCGGTGCACTGGTGTAGTTCTTCTGAAGATTGCATCGATCCGGGCGAGCAGCTCTCTGGGCTCGAAAGGCTTCGCAAGATAATCGTCAGCGCCAAGCTCAAGCCCTACAATACGGTCATAAACTTCTCCACGGGCTGTAAGCATGATGACTGGAAGGGCTGAACGTTTTCGAAGCTCGCGCAGTACATCGAATCCATCGATGCTGGGCATGAGTATGTCCAGAATTACCAGATCGTATTCATCGAACTTCTGCTTTAAAAACGTTTCAGGATTTTTAAAAGCAGAAGTCCTGTGACCGTTTTCTTTGAGGTAACTTGTTAACAGATCGAGTAGTTTCTGATCGTCATCGACCACAGCGATATGTGCCATAACACCCTTCCTTGAAATAATAAGGGAAGCATTCCAAACGAAAGCTTCCCTGGATTATGACCGATCTATGTCTAAAA
>CAYFYU010000123.1:2465-10261 GCA_964347455.1 uncultured Spirochaetota bacterium
ATCAGCAGCCTCTCCCTCTACCGCCTCTACGGCCCCAGAACCCGTGGTCCTCCCACATCATTGGATGATGATGACCGTAGTATCTGCGGTCGTACCTCATACCTGGACCATATCCATAACGACCACCTGGACAGAATTCATCGAAATCACCCGCTTCTGCTAGTTGGAAGGTCTTTCCATCCTTCTCGACCGATGTTACCAGTATGATTCCGTCCTCTGCCCTAAAACCAGTAACCGTTATCCGTTCATTTGACTTGAGCTCCAGGCCCATATTGTCAAGATGCCAGATCGGACCCATTGCAAGTTTGTACTCCTCGCCTGCATCCGTTTGGAGAAAATACCCTCCAGGCCTTTTGAAAGAGACCGTGCCTGAAACCGTGCTCTGCTCATCCTCGAATTCATAGTCTCCTCCGTGAGCGAACAAACCCATACCAGAGCTAAAAGCAAGACCAACGATGAGCACCACTACAATTAAAGATTTAGTTTTCATGGTAACCTCCTCCATGTTATTTGGTTACCACTACTATAGAATAAAATTATTTCCAAATTATGTATCAATTGTAAAAAAGTGTAAAACTCTCTCTTAGTCGTAGGTTACTAGTTCAATGATGTTCACATACCCCTCAACCCTGCAGTAGTACCTCCCGGCACCGACAGCAAAAGTGGGGTTTCCCTTGAGAAGAATGTCACCAGCCAAAACCAGTGGCTTTGAGCTCAGCCGCTTCTTGGCGGTAACGAGCACGAGGTTTCTGAGCGCCTCCCTGAAGGCGTCACTTCTTCCCTCCCAGCCGACATAAAAGTCCGATGTGCCTTCGGCATTTTCCAGCCTCAGTGTATTCGATGTGAATGCAGTCAACCACTTTCTCATTGAGGATGTTACCTGAAACTCTACTTTGACCCGGTACACTGTGCCCCGTACCCCATCAGCAATGGGCTGTACGCTTTCGGCATCCAGCTCCCCTTTCAACGCAAGGGTAAAGAGCTCTTCGGTTTCGAGGAGCCTGCTCCCCGGTTTGTATAAAAAACTGTATCCGTAGACATTGGCATTGAGAAAATGCAGTGCCTCTATGAAAGCCCTCTCTTCCACGTCCTTTCCAATGCTGTAATCGATAAGAGCCTGTGTTCTGGGCGGCTGGGTTCCCCCAAAACTTCCCTCACCCAGCTCCTCTGCAACTGGGTACTCGCCATATACAACGATGCTCTCGCCAAACTCTCCGGTATCGGCTGCATGGACCACAACCGTTGCAGCAAGTATTAAAAAAATTAACGGGAAAAATAAAACTGGCTTTCCAATCACTTTGTCAACTCTTCCCTGACTCGCAGAATTTCGTCTCTGAAGACAATTGCCCGCTCAAAATCGAGATTTTTCGATGCATCAAGCATCTCACCTTCGAGCATCTTTACGTACCGCTTTCTCTGCACCGGGTTCAGGAGATTATAGCGGTCCTGAATTACCTCAAGGTCACGGTGAGAGATGTCCTCCTTTTCCTTCTTCCTTCTCTTCAGGATGTCGACGACCTGTTTCTGTATACTCTCCGGAACGATGTTGTTCTTACGGTTGTACCGCTCCTGAACACTCCTGCGGCGGTCTGTCTCCTCGATTGCAAACTGCATTGCTGAACTAACCCGTTCGGCATACATGAGCACCTTGCCGTTTACATTTCTGGCTGCCCTTCCCGCCGTTTGTATGAGTGAGGTCGCTGATCGCAGGAATCCGATCTTATCCGCATCCAGTATTGCAACCAGTGAAACCTCGGGTAGATCGAGTCCCTCCCGGAGCAAATTGATTCCCACGAGAACGTCAAACTCGCCGGCACGAAGATCCCGCAGTATATCGGTTCGCTCAATGGTCTGGATCTCCGAGTGGAGGTAGCGAACCCTTATACCGATTTTGGCCAGAAAGTTCGCCACATCTTCTGCCATTCTCTTTGTCAGTGTGGTGACGAGAACCCGCTCTTTGAGCTTCACCCGCTCTTTTATTTCACGGATAAGGTCATCGATCTGATACTGCGAATCCCGCACCTCGATCTGCGGATCGAGCAGTCCAGTGGGCCTGATAAGCTGTTCAACGACCTGAGAGCTCTCTCTCTTTTCATAATCGGCAGGAGTGGCAGATACAAAAATAACCTTATTGATCATACCCTCAAACTCCTCAAAGTAGAGAGGACGGTTGTCAAGTGCAGAGGGCAGCCTGAAGCCGTGCTCAACAAGTGAAAGCTTCCGAGAGCGGTCCCCCTCGTACATTCCCCCAATCTGCGGCACCGTTACGTGGGATTCATCGATGAACATGAGGAAATCTTCCGGAAAATAGTCGAGCAGAACTGCTGGACGCTCACCCTCTTCTCTGCCGAAGATATGTCTCGAATAATTCTCGATACCGTTGCAGTAGCCAACCTCGCGCATCATTTCCAGGTCATACTCGGTCCTCGTTTTGAGCCGCTGAGCCTCGAGTAGCTTGTTATGGGATTTCAAATAAGCATGTCGCTCCTCGAGCTCTCTCTCGATCTTTTCCATTGCAGTCTGCATACTGACCTGCTCGACAACGTAATGCGATGCAGGATAGATAATAAGCCGCTCCCGCTCTTCGATGATTCTACCGGTAAGCGGGTCAAAAATACAGATGCGGTCGAGCTCATCGCCAAAAAGCTCGAGGCGGACTCCGCTCTTCGAATAGGAGGGCATTATTTCCACCACATCCCCACGAACCCTGAAAGTCGAACGGGAGAACTCATAATCGTTCCGGGTATACTGAATCTCGATCAACTTACGCAGTATAAAATCCCGTTCGTACTCTTTACCCAGTTCGCAAACCAATCGCATGCGTTTCCAGTTCCTTGGATTCCCCACGCCATAGATACATGAAACGGTTGCCACAACTATCACATCCTCCCGTTCCATAAGCGATGAGGTCGCGGCAAGCCTCATACGGTCTATCTCATCATTGATTGAAAAATCCTTCTCTATAAAGGTATCGGTTGCGGGAAGATACGCTTCAGGCTGGTAGTAATCGTAGTATGAAACGAAGTACTCCACCGCATTATCAGGGAAAAAATCTTTGAATTCCCGGTACAGCTGGGCAGCAAGTGTCTTATTGTGGGATATGACCAGAGTGGGCCGTTCGATTCGCTCAATGACTCCGGCCATGGTATAGGTCTTTCCCGAGCCTGTAACACCGAGCAAAGTCTGGACCCGACAGCCGTTCTGTATACCTTCGACCAGTTTCTCAATTGCCTGCAGCTGATCGCCCTTCGGTCCAAAGGGCGCTTTCAGAGTAAAAGCTGTCATGAAAAAAAAATAAAGAGGTCCCCAAAAAAAGTCAAAATAAAGCGGGACCACTTGAATGGATACAATTGAAATTTGCAAAAAGGGACCATGCTAACCCAATACCATAATCCGTCCAAGGGTAAAAGTTATCTAAAGAAACCCCTCTTCACGAAAACTGAAGTACCCGTTTTGCGTGATGATCACGTGATCGAGGAACTCCAGACCCAGTATGGAAGAGGCCTTTGCAAGATTTTCCGTTACCTTGATATCCTCCTTGCTCGGCGAAGTATCTCCGGCAGGATGATTGTGTGCGACGATAATCTTGGCTGCACGTTCTTTGATCGCATCTGCAAAAACCTCACGGGGGTGAACAAGGGCCTGATCGAGAAGACCAATGGTGATGACTCGTTTCGAGATTATTCTATTCCCACCGTTGAGAGTAATGCAGACAAAGTACTCCTGCTTTTTCGTTGAGAGTGAGGCAATAAGCGGGAGTACATCCCCTGCCTCGTGTACAGTGGTGTTTTGCCGCTCGAGCATCCTGGAGCAGAGCTCCAGGGAAGCGGCAATAAGTGAAGCTTTCTGGATACCCATGCCTTTTATAGAGGTAAGTGTTCTCAGGAATTCGGCGTAATTTTCTCTGTGGGCAGAAACTGCAGATTCATCGATATACTTCAGAGCACGCCGCGCAATGAGGGTAACAGGTTGCCCCTTTATTCCGCATCCAAGCATTATCTGTAACAGCTCCTCATTGCTCAAATAGCTCGGGCCGTAGATCTTCAGCTTATCCCGCGGCTTCTCCCTCACATTCCAATCGATTATCTTTGCCATCTGCTCCTCTAATCTCTAGTAACAACCACCGGCAGGCTTCTGTTTCAAAAAAAGATTGCATAATTTTGGGTGAAAAAATAAGATGAAAGAGTCCCGTTGTAGAGGTTATGGAATGCAAAACCTGCTCGAAAATATCGTCAAAGCAGGATTCATCATATCCAGAGGATTTGATGTCAAGAGATTTATATCCGCCCTTGTCGACCAGCTGTTCGATATCACAGGCGCTTCAATTGTGGGTTTTTACTCCCAGGAAGAGTATCGGACCAGGCTTTTGTACCATAGGGGCCGTTTCGATATATGTGAAATCTTTTCTCCTCATGAAGAGCCATTCCAGTTCGTTATTGAATCAGGTGAGATGGTTGTCCTGACTTCGAGGAAACAGAGCCCCTTCCTCCCACTCCTCCTTGATCCATCGATGAACTCCGGTATTATCGCCCCGGTAAAATCAGGCCAGACAATCTATGCCTTTATAATTCTCAACTCCAGTGATCACTTCTTTTTTGATCGAAATAGACTCCATCTTACTGAAGCGCTCACAAAGCTTGCCGGAGAATATTTTCACAATACGGTTTTACATCGTCGACTGATAGACTACACTCGTCGGATACAGATCTTGGAGCGCTATCAGGAAAATATCTTTACGTCGATGTCAAACCTCCTGATAACTACGGACATGGAAGGAAATCTTAAATATTTTAATGCTGCTGCGGGGAAAAAATTTTCACTCTCCCAAAATGATCTGGGAACAAACATTCTTAACCTTTTCAAGAACAATCTCGGTACAAACATGCTTGAACTTCTCAAATCCTCGATAGCCGAGGAAAGGGAGATCGTTGGAGCCGAGGGAATTTATAAAAGGGACGATGGTGAAATGGATTTCTCCCTCACTGCTTCACCTCTACGATCCAGGCGAAACAAACGAGAAGGACTGACCCTTCTGTTTACCGATCAGAGCAGGGAACGTGAGCTGGAGCATCAGGTTAAAAGCATCAAAGAGGAAAGGCGAAAAATCAAGGATATGTTCTCCCGCTATGTATCCCAGGAGATCGTACGCCGTATAACGGCAAATCCTGGGCTTATCAATCTGGGTGGCGACAAAAAAAATGCAACTGTGCTCTTTGCCGATATTAGAGGATACACATCCTTTTCAGAGGGCAGAGATCCCGAATACATTGTTCAGGTTCTGAATGAGTATTTCAGCGAAGCGGTGGAGATCGTCCTCAAGCACAGCGGGTACATCGATAAATTCATTGGAGATTGCATTATGGCCGCATGGGGAGTGCCTCTACAGACCGAGATAGCGGATGCAGAGCTTGCTGTCTCCTGTGCGCTGGAAATTCAGCATACGGTCAAAAGTCCTGAGAGAAGTTTTTTCAGGGGTGAGGCACAGAATCTGGCTATCGGTATCGGGATTCACACAGGTCCTCTGGTCGCAGGCAACCTTGGTTCATCACAGCGGGTGGATTACACAATGATCGGCGATACCGTCAATATCGCATCGAGACTCGAAGGGGTGGCCGGGCCGGGTGAGATCATTATCACAGAAAACACAAAAACACACCTCTCAGAGGATTACCGAGTCAAACGCAAACAACCGGTCCGGGTGAAAGGAAAATCAGAACCCTTGAAAATATACAGTGTGTTAAAAAGGCTGTAGAAATATAGATGAATCCATTTTATTAATTGCTGTGTAAGCAGCAGGGACGGCTAATATGAAAATCCTATTTCAGATCGGAGAGTTGACACAGATACCACTCATCGCAGCAGCAGCAATTGCAGCAGGTGGGATCATAATCTTCTTCCTCATCCGGGATTTAACACACCGTGCCCAGTTTATCTCTTCATTTAAAAAAACCCTCAGTGGTGAGATCAGGGATATTTCAAAACCCTTTAAAAGGGGCGGCACGCGCAGTTCGAGGATGGTATCACGTCTTTTGCGGGACGCTTCACGAGAAGATGCTCGAAACATACTGAAGCGTACCGGACTCATCGATGAATGGGTCAATTTGCTGAAGACACGTTCTGACCGGGGTGCTTTCATCAATATTTTGAAATTTCACATTCAGGAAGGTCTGTTCTCCTGTTTTAAACTTGCATTGGAGAGGAACCGATACAGAGCGCATCTGAGAAATTGGATAGACAAGAATCGGACAAGTCTCCCATTACAGAAAATCGCTCACTCGGGAAATGGTGAGAATTTTGACGGAAAAAAAGCCTACAGAATTCTCACAAACTACAAAGAGGAACTCAGGGAGATGATAGGTGATCCCGAATGGGAGGGT
The DNA here is from genome assembly GCA_964347455.1 of uncultured Spirochaetota bacterium. GTDB lineage: Bacteria > Spirochaetota > B62-G9 > B62-G9 > DRHN01 > JAGLSF01. The sequence continues at coordinate 8,843 of CAYFYU010000123.1, forward strand.
AGATTTTTTACTCTAAAGATACTGCTGAATGATGATGATAAAACAACCCATGAATCGCTCTTCGATCTATTCGGCGATTCTCGCGATAAGATCCGAAGCGCAATGATAGCCGATTATAAGCATGAGGATATAGATAGAGTAAAGCAGATACTCCTCGACATAATTCTCCATGACCCAATTCCTTCCGTTCGAAGTGAGGCTGCCAAACGATACCAGAGAGATTATAATAGTTTACCCGAAATCGATATCAAAACTCTCAAAGTCCAGGACAAGATTCATCTGATTGAGGCACTTCGACCTGAGGTCAAGGATGATGAAGCCATCGCCACTGAGCTCATACTGGATGACAACATAGAAATCAGATTTCACGCGGCACAGTATCTCGAGCGCTCGGGAACCCTTAACCGATTTTCCAACAGACTCGACATGGGTGATCGAGGTGAACTGCGCCGAAAAGAGACGATACTCAAGAATGCAGCTTCAGTGGGAGTCACTGGATTTCTCAATACATGCGTTGAGACTGGCACGAGGGAAAGCCTGACCATTGCAGCCACCGTTTTGAAGGAGAATGGTAACACTACTCTCTTTCGGCCCCTTCTCAAGAAGGCAATCGACAAGTCTTTCAACGATGTGTACCTGGCCACCGTTAGGGGCATTGTGCGCCGCGGGAATCACGACGCCAAAAAGATGCTCAGCGAGGAGCTGATACGGAATATAAATAATCGTGATACACTGCTGGACTTGATACAGGCGGTTACTCCACTTGAGGATACGCTTTTTATTGACCCACTCCTCAGGATACTCGACTTACGCGAAGATCTGAGTGAGGCCACAAGAAAGGCACTACTCTCGAAGGAAGGCGATACGTTGACACAGAAGCTCATCCGGATTATCAAAAATGAGAATGACTCCTGGGAACAGCAGATCAGAATACAGTCGATCTTTCTTCTGGCAGAAACCAAAAAGGACTACTGCCTCTCCTTTATATTCGAGCATCTTCCTGTTTTGCCCATTCCGTTTGTAGGTCAGCTAGCCGCTATACTCAAGAGTTACCCGAAGCGTTTTCTCAAAGAAAAAATCGAGTACTACCTCGAGCAGGATGATGGAGAGATAAGGGCCCACCTCATTGCACTCATTCCAAAGACCGGAGTAACAGATTTTACAGGGGTTATTAGAGATGCATTGAATGACGCCGATCCCCTGGTACGAATTGCATCGACCTTCGCACTTGTCGAAATAAACGACTCCCGCTCTCTGAATCAGGCCCTAGACCTCCTGAGAGATCCTGTGGAAGAGGTGCGTAAACAGGTCGCATTTGCACTTGGAAATACGGGTAAAAAAACGATACTCAGCCGTATGGCCAGGATTTTTCAGGACGAACACGAGGTAGGGGCGGTTAAGGAGGCAATTGTCAGGGGC
>CAYFYU010000124.1:0-7313 GCA_964347455.1 uncultured Spirochaetota bacterium
GGGCTGTAAGTCCTCGCTAGGGGGCGGAACGTCCACGTCAGTGGGCTGTAAGTCCACGTCAGTGGGCTGTAAGTCCTCGCTAGGGGGCTGTAAGTCCACGTCAGTGGGCGGAACGTCCTCGCCAGTGGATAAAGAACCAACCGCTTCCTCAACAGGCTCTTTTGGGCCTTCCTCCGTTGGCAATTCTGTAACTTCTCTCTTGCGAGGACTTGCAACCCTCTCACGAGGACTTTCAGCTTTCTCTTCTTTGATAAGACTTTCGTCAGTGGATGCCGAAGGTGCTGTAGGTACCGAAGGTGCCGGAGTTTCAGACGGCTCCTCCTCTTGCGATTCCGATTCAATCTTCTCTTCAGCAGGACCCAATTCTACTCCTACTAACTCATCATCCGACAAATACCCTTCGACTTCCTCTTCTTTTGCCTCCCTCTCAGTTCTGGCTTTTTCTTCCTCTTCCTCAAGTGAAATTATCTTTGTTTCTTCGGTAATTTCAATTTTTCCAGCTTCGTTCTGACCTTCGATTACAGAGGACGAAATAATCGCGGCAAATAAATTTATTGCACGTATCGCATCATCATTACCAGGAATTGGGTAGTTAATCCCTTCGGGATTACAGTTTGTATCTATAATGGCAACGATCGGTATCTTCAATCTCATCGCTTCTGCAACTGCAATTGCCTCTTTCTTTGGATCGATGATGAAAACCATATCAGGAAGCATTTCAAGATCTTTAATCCCCCCAATATTTTTAAGAAGCTTTTCTTTCTCCCTGCTCAGCCCTATCACTTCCTTCTTCGTCATGAATTCAAAAGATCCGTCAACTTCCATTCGTTCAAGTTTTTTTAGCCGCATTATACTCTTTTGTATGGTGGAAAAGTTGGTGAGCATCCCTCCAAGCCACCTGTTTGCAACGTACGGCATGCCACACCGGGTTGCCTCTTCAACAATTGCAGATTGAGACTGCCTTTTTGTACCGATGAATAGTAATGTCCCGTTATTTTTAATTAGTTCCTTGATGGCAATGTAGGCAATTTTGAGCTGGGCTATGGTTTTTTGCAGGTCAATGATGTGAATTCCGTTTCTTTCGGTGAATATGTAGGGTTTCATTCGCGGGTCCCATCTGCGTGTTTGGTGTCCAAAATGAACTCCCGCTTCAAGAAGTTCCTTCATCGTAACAATTGCCAATTTTTTCTCCTCCTGTTGTAATAATTTGTCCTCCGGAAGTCGGACAAGCCATACGATAAAGGACCGCGCGTCTGACCGTTGTTGACTCGGTGTTTACCGCCGAGAAGTTCTTTCTCGCACAGCCATTGGCTGCCGGAAGATAACTTTTGATTACCTGAATGCTTTTTATTTCTTTTTAATCACCTTCTTAGTGTAGACACTCTCGTTTTGGAATAAGACCTGGTTACTTCTTCAACGGACTGAATACACCATTACTTTCAAAATAGGAAAAACGCTTCAATAACTTGAAGAGTTCATCTACAGGCAAGCCCATTACATTATAGTAGGATCCGACAATGCTCCTAATATAGAGGGCCGCCTGGCCTTGAACGGCATAACCACCCGCCTTGTCAGACCACTCTCCGCCATCTACATACCGCTTCATGTCATCTCTGCACATTTTGTTGAAATATACTGTTGTCGTGGACACTGATGTGGTGCTTACTCCGTTGTGAGCATTCAAAAGGCTAATTCCCGAGAGAACGCTGTGTTTATTACCACTCAGCATCCTCATAAACTGATACGCCTCGTCGGCATTCTTCGGCTTTCCAAGTATCTTGTCGTTAAAGCAAACGACTGTATCCACTCCCAGGATAAGTCCTCTTGTAAAAATCTCCGCTGCTGCCGCTGCCTTTTTTTTTGAGACATTTATTACAGAAGAACGGACAGAGTTCCTATAATGATCAGTTTCGTTTAAACGTACACTATAGGATATGAACGGGATGCCAATTTTTTTAAGAATTTCCCTCCTTCTGGGAGATTTTGAAGCAAGTATAAGGCTGTCCATCCGGTCGACAAGACCTTTATTATTAATAGCGCTGTTAATCTAATGAAAATAGTAAAATCTGTCAAGTTCTTATAGGTAGCATAATCATTTGAATATTATCGGTCCCTTATAGGATCTTCGTGTTTTCAAATTTTTTTTTGAGTCCTTGCAAATAATTGAAATTACCATACAGTCGATGTATAATGTAAATAGATCGGTTTGTCGATATTAGCTCAAAGCGAGGACAGTAACTTTTTTAAGTTGACAAAGCAGGAGCCATATACTATGCTCAAATCGCGAGGAGTTCTCTGAATGACGAATTCAAGTCAGGTTCAACTCTCAATACTGCGCTTTAAGAAAAATTCCTACATAAATGTTGAGGGTAAAACCGATGCTGATAGGTTCTATATTATCAGGGAAGGGCAGGTACAAATATCAAAAGAGGCCGAGATCATTGAAGAAGATACCGGGAATATTCTCTATCCGGGAGATTTTTTTGGTGTCGTATCATGCATGAGCAATCATGCCAGTATAGAATCAGCGAAAGCCCTCAATGATATTGCAGTTATCGCGGTATACCGCGATCAGTTTGGTCTATTGATACAAAAGCATTCTCCTATTGCTTTGAAGATTATCCGATCATTCAGCCATAAACTGCGTTATTTCGATTCGGCTATCACACGCCTCTCATTCAAAGGAAACATAGAAGAGAACCCAAAATATCTCTATAATATAGGCGATTACTATTTACAGAAAAAACAGCCCAGCCACGCATTTTATGCATTTAAAAAATTCATTCAGTACTGCCCACAGGCTCCTCAAGTTGCTGAAGCAAAGAACAAGATGCTAAAACTTCAGGCACATATAAAGGACGATCAGTTTGCAAAAAAACAGGCAGGTTTTGTCAGAAACTTTCAGGATAATGAGTTACTTTTCTGCGAACATGAGCCCGGAGAAGAACTTTTTATTATTCAGAAGGGTAAAATCAAAATAACGAAGATAGTCGATAATAACGAGGTGTTGCTCGCGGTTTTGAAAGCTGGGGATATCTTTGGCGAAATGGCAATACTTGAAAACAAACCTAGGAGTGCCTCAGCCATTTCATTTGGTGAAAGTGAGCTTCTGGTTGTTAGCAAGGACAACTTTGAAATAATGGTAAAGAAAAATCCTCAATTAGGGACTAAACTCATCACCCTGCTCTCAGAAAGAATATGGAAAGCTTACCGACAGCTCGCCAATATTCTTATTTCAGATCCCGTTGGACGTATGTACGATATGCTCCTGACTGTTGTGGAAGAGAACCGAGTACCTATACAACACAATGCTCCTTATACGTTTGAATTTGGCCCTGAGGAGCTCATCAAGATGGTTGGTCTTCCGGCTGATGAAGGCAATTTGCTCATCCAGAAGGTGTTTGAAAATAAGAAGTTCAAGCTTCAGGATAGAAAGATCATCGTTATCGACCTCGAAGAGCTCTCAAAACAGGTAGGATTTTACAAGAAGATGGATCTATTGGAAAGAAAAAGGCAGAAAATAACAAAAGCAACCGATTAAGACACCTGTCTATATCCTCCGTTCAACTACAATCTTCCTAAGTTTTCTATCATAGAAAAGGCGAACATTTGTCTGCGTATTTTCAGATTCAAAACTCATCTTACCTATATAAACCTTAACGCCTCTATGCATCCGATCGCGTACGAGAACTTCAGCGTCATATACTTTTTCAAGTTTCTCTAGTATCTGGGACTGTTTTTTATTTAGCTCATCTATCGCAACCTTTGCAATTGTTCCCTTCTTCATTGACTCAGCGTACAGCTTTTTCAAATTCTCAGGCAATCTTGTTTGGTCTTGATTCACCTTTTTCAACTTGTTGAGCAGTAGTGCAATCTTCTTTAGAGCCTCCTCATACTTGCGACGTTTCATCTCCAAATCTTCCAAGCTCTCCTCAAGAAGAAAATCCAAGCCCACACGGACATTCATCCGGTGTTCGGATTCATTTCCCAGCACTTTCACCTCAATTCCCTCTTTTGCCCGTACATCACCTCCGATGAGCTGGCCTTTTTCTTGTAACGATATAATTCGGGAGCCGGCCGTAAGTTTGCAATTTAGCGCAGCTCTCTGAATATAAATGTTTCCGCCAGCTCGTATATTAGAGTTTTCAGCAAATTTAACTGTTACATCCATACCCGCGTCAACGTATCCTTTTCCTTTTCCAACAATTCCATTACGAACTATAAGATTTCTATCGGCTTTAATAATACAATTCCCTATATTTCCTTCAACAACGATATCTTTTTTCGAGAGAACCTGATAGTTATCCTTTATACTCCCTTTTACGTAGACCACACCATTGAAACTGATATTTCCTGTTTTTGGTCCAATATCACCCTCGATCGTTAAAACCGGTTCAACACTTATCCATTTGTCAGTGGATAGCAGCTGACCATTAATGGTCGAATAGTATTCAATTATCGGCCCCTTATCTTCACCTTTAATGTTATTCCCAATTTTAAGATCAACCGGTGTCCCGCTCTTCGCTGGTAAAACCTCACCCTTGACAGTGTGCCCGTCACGCTCACCAGAGCGTTCCTTTATCACAACTGCAACGAGCTGATCCTCTTTAACGTTTGTGACTCTATCCTGACTTTTATAATCAACGCCACCATCGTCACGAATCGCAACGGTACTTCCAGTAGCCCGAACTACCTTAAACTCTATTTCACCATCCGTACCATTAACTGGCAGATCGCCCTCTGCAATGATGACATCGGCAACGGCCATCCTATCCCTGCCCACCTTGTCAATCGTTTCCTCTATTACCTCTTTCTTTATTCCATACAGAATCTCCTGCTGTTCACACTGGTATAGAATTTCTTCAAATGTTACCGGTTTTGCACCACCCAGTGGAGGTGTTAAAGAGAGAGTAGCTCGCATTTCATCTTCGGATAGGTGAATCCTGAACTCACCCTGTTTGTAAAGCTTTCCGCTGATATAATGGATGTCCTTTTGGTCTTTACTTACCTCAACAGCACCCGTAATCTTTATAATATATTGTGTCCCATTTTTGATTATTACATTCTTACCAGCAACGAGACGGGGTTCGGAAACCTTTTTCACCGGTATTATTTCACCGAGAACAGTTCTCCCTTCTTTTCCCTGGACAGGGGGATGTATCATTGCAATTAAATCTCCCTGCCTGGCAAAGCCAGTTCTGACTAGAATCCTTGCCTTATCTTCACCGGGTACAGAGATCTCTGCACTTTCTATATTCCCTCTGAGTTTATCTGCTGACCCTGAAGAATTTTTCGTATAATTATTTTCCTTCATCTTTGATGGTCGTACACCTGAAATTTAGCTGCTGTTATTTTTTTCTTCAGACATCCCTATTACCGCTTCGTCATCACTGAAGAGATACTCGATCACTCCATCCTTACCCTCTTGAGGAGGAGTTCCCTGGGCTATAATCACCCCCACTTTTTGCTCTTTCTTTTTTTCTGAAATAATAACGAGTTTCTTCAATAATTCGTAATTCACTCCATGAACCACACCTGCGGCTGTAAGCTCTTCCTTTATCTTACTAATGGAAAGTGGTAAGCCTCCCCCCTCTGAAGGATAAAGATCAATCTGGGCACTCATCCGATCGTCGCTCACGGTAATCTTGCAATGACTATCAACCATCCGATCTCCAGATGCTTTATCCATACTCTCATCGATTCCCTCATGTTCGCTGTCTGTGATGTTGTTCGAGTTATTTTCCTCACCCATTTCATGATGTGTATTGTTCGTAACACCGAATTCCTGTTCTATCACCTCCAATTCAGTATAATCCGCTTTTTTTAACCTATTTCTTATCTCTTCCGGGATTTCTACATTGTCGAGTTCTGCGATATCGTCAGAACTGATGATTTCATATGCCTGTTCTTCAATTATCTTTATGTCTCTTTTTTTCCTCGAATCGTCATTTTTCTTTCCCTTTGGATTCATATGGCTGACCCCTCGCAGTACAGAATAGTTTAGCACCCCAGCATCAAAATTGTCAATCCTTAACAGCATCCTCGGTACTTGACAGCACCTGCGTTACTTGACAGCACCTGCGGTACTTGACAGCACCTGCGGCTATCGATGGATGATAATCACAGATAAATAGCCATTTCTCGTAATTATAAACCTTATTTAATCGTATGACACATTTTTAATGAGTATGACTTATCCAAAAGAAAAAAGGGGAGAGCCTTACGACTCTCCCCCTCTCTTCTTGTATTATTAACAAACCGATTAATACATACCGCCGCCCATACCACCACCAGGTGGCATTGGGGGAGTAGCTTCTTTCTTTTCTGGAATATCCGTCACTATGGTCTCTGTTGTAAGGAGAAGTGCTGAGACACTCGCCGCGTTCTGAAGCTCTGAGCGGACAACCTTGGCAGGATCGATAATTCCAGCCTTGAACATATCAGCCCACTCAAGTTTGGCAGCATCGAATCCGGTAGCCCCTTTCTCCTTCTTTGCCCTCTCAGTAACTACCGAACCATCAAAGCCCGCATTGTTTGCGATCTGGCGAATGGGTTCTTCGAGTGCTCTGAGAATTATCTTTTTTCCGATATCCTCATCACCAGAGAGCTGCAGTTTCTCCACATTACCGATACATCGAAGGAGAGTAACACCACCCCCCGGAACAATTCCCTCTTCCACAGCTGCTCTCGTTGCTGAAAGTGCATCCTCAACTCGGTGTTTCTTTTCTTTTAGTTCGATTTCTGTAGCTGCACCGACATTGATCACTGCAACACCACCAGCCAATTTTGCAAGCCGTTCCTGAAGTTTCTCTCTGTCATAGTCAGATGTGGTCTCATCGATCTGCCTTTTTATCTGTCCGATTCTACCCTGAATTTCCTTTGTTTCTCCCGCACCCTCAACGATCGTTGTGTTTTCCTTGTCAACGGTAATTCTCTTTGCACGGCCAAGATCCTTTAGATCGGCATTTTCAAGTTTCATACCCATCTCTTCGGAGATTACCTTGCCACCGGTAAGAATAGAAATGTCCTCAAGCATGGCCTTCCTTCTGTCACCGAAACCGGGTGCCTTTACCGACACAACATTGAGTGTTCCCCTGATCTTGTTGACCACGAGTGTCGCAAGCGCTTCACCCTCAATATCCTCAGCAATGATCAGGAAGGGTTTGCCCATCTGCGCGACCTTTTCGAGTACCGGAAGGAGATCCTTCATCGCGCTTATCTTCTTATCGTGAATAAGTATCATGGCATCTTCGAGTACAGCAGTCATATTTTCTGCATTGGTGACGAAATAGGGCGATAAATATCCTCTATCA
>CAYFYU010000124.1:7323-10079 GCA_964347455.1 uncultured Spirochaetota bacterium
CTCGTGGAGAAGGATTAACGGTTCTGCCAAGACACATTCCATCCTGTCCGGATCGGTGATGAAATAGGGAGATAAATACCCTCTGTCAAACTGCATTCCCTCGACCACTTCGAGTTCAGTTTCCATGGATTTTGCTTCTTCAACAGTTATTACCCCATCCTTACCAACTTTGTCCATTGCATCGGCTATGAGTTTTCCAATTTCTGGATCATTATTTGCCGATATGGCCGCTATGTTTGAAATTTCATCTGCGGTCTCAATCTTCTTTGAAATCTTCGATATTTCATCAACTGCAGTCCGGACAGCCTTTTCGATACCCCTTTTGATTCCCATGGGATTTGCCCCTGCAGTTACATTTTTCAATCCTTCTTTGATGATGCACTGTGCGAGCAATGTTGCGGTTGTCGTTCCATCACCAGCAACGTCATTTGTTTTTGTTGCAACTTCCTTGACAAGCTGTGCTCCCATATTTTCGAAAGGATCCTCCAGTTCAATTTCCTTCGCAATTGTAACGCCATCATTCGTAACTGTTGGAGCACCGAATTTTTTATCAAGAACAACATTTCGTCCTTTAGGACCAAGTGTGACCTTTACCGCATTAGCAAGTTGATCGACCCCTTTCAACAGGGTTCTCCTTGATTCCTCATCGTAGAGCATTTGTTTTGCCATTTTATCACCCTCTCTTTCTTAGGAGTTTTATTTTTGATGAAAGATAATAAATTGTATTACTGAAATCAAGATTTTTTTCACCGATGGCATACTGTAATTTAAGTAATTATAAACCTTTACATCGATAAAGTACTTTTCAATCACTATATAAATTGATCGGTAAAAAACAAAATTGCCATGACACTGCGGTGGTGATGGAGTGAATCAAAAAAGCCACCCATCGGACTCGAACCGATAACCTACGCATTACGAATGCGTTGCTCTACCGATTGAGCTAGGGTGGCAATAAAAATTGCCGAGAGGCGGAATCGAACCGTCGACACGCGGATTTTCAGTCCGCTGCTCTACCGACTGAGCTATCTCGGCCCTTGACAGGACCTATGGCCCTTGACAGGACCTGCGGCCCTTGATAGGACCTGCGGCCCTTCAAAGCATGGATAAATGTAACAATTAAAATTTCAAGTGTAAACAACTTTCTCGTATGACCATAAGATACATAAAAAAGAGCCACCCGCAAAACAGGTGGCTCTCTATATTACAAGGTTTTAACGCTCTTTTATTCAACCACTGCGTGCTGCATCTTAATTTCTTCCTGTCGTCGCAGAAGCTGCAAGATACCCAGCCTTCTTATCTCAGCGGCACGTTTTGCATCCCTTCTTGTTTGAAGAATGCCCCATGCCTCCTCATCATTTATATCTCTCTCCCTTTCGAGTACGGCCAGATCATAAACCATCGTTACGTCCTTTAAATACGTAACGAAATCTCCGCCGATCTGGCTGCCGTGTCGGTATATGGTGAAGGATTCGAATTTTACTGAGGGCATCGTTTCCGGATACAGGGGCTTTCTTCGCAGGTCTCTCTGCTTTACATCGGTAATGTAATTCGGATTTTCCCATGTAAGGGTTCTCCAGCCATCAAAGTCGAGATATCCAAAAAACATTTCTCGAACGGTATCCTGCTCATCCTTTAAGGATATCGAGATTCCATGGGGATAGTTTCTTCCCGTTATCCTCAAGGATAGCGACTTTATGGTACCAACATTCCGTAGTACGCCTTTATTTACAAACTTCGATCCCTCACCGACCTCATCACCCGGCGCATCTTCATAAAAGGGAATTTCAAAGGGCGGCATGATCTTGGCCCACGAATTGAACGGTGCCGTCGGAAAGTGAACACGTACTCCAAGCACGTTACCTTCCATCTGTCTGCTTGAAACCGGCTTTGCAAAGGAAAGAATACGATTTTCCGCCGACGCCGATGACGGTGCTAGATTGACCGCCCAATTATCAAGGCTCAGATCAACCTTTAATTCCTCTACCCCTTCTGCCATGGCTCCTGGATACTTGGAAAAATCGATCTCGGTATCCGATAAATTCTGGAAATCAAGAAGTACCTGAGGTCCACCGGTCACCTCCTGTTCCTGGGCAAAAATAGCAGACACAGACAAAGTAAAGAGGAGACTTAAAAGAACGATAAATGACCTTTTCATTTTTGGACTCCTTTTCTCTTGGGCTACCCCTTAATAAATCTGTTCATCATAGACTAATGGTCGCTAGTCATTGCATGACCAGCTCACAGATTAGTCTCACTAAAAACTAATTATATTCATAACATTGTAGCTGTCAAATTTTTTACTTTTCAAAAGTATTGGAAAATCTCTTTATAGATATCGGTCGATTTGGGCAAGAACTTTAGCCTTTTTTTAGCGGCTCGAGCGGTTTGCGAAAGGTTACATGGAGGGAAATATTACTGTATGAGCTGACCGGTTCTATACCTTCGATGAGGATCTTTACACCTTCAATTTCTCTTACATTGAGGAGAATCGAATTAACGATAGCCCGCACCGCAAGTACCGGTTCCTTCTGGAGAGACTCGGTGATCATCCATCCAAAAGAGACATAAGCAACCCCCTCCTTTATAATCACTTTCTGTACATCGGTATCCGGATTGAATACTCTCTCGTAGTTGCTTCCAGTAGGCCCTGACATAAGCTCCTTCGTAACCCAGAACACTTTTTCGTTGAGTGTCGCTGTATTCGGTATCCATGTCTTTTGAATGACCAGCCGTTGAGTCCTCTTATCCTTTAC
>CAYFYU010000125.1:0-1200 GCA_964347455.1 uncultured Spirochaetota bacterium
TCCATAGTGATGATATGGCTGAAGGAGATTTTGAGAGACTCTCAGAGATTATAGTGAGTGCAAGAAAAGAGGAGGAGAACAATGCTGCAGATGACACGTAATCTGTCGATAGAGCATCTGTTTCTCAGAATACAGCCGCTGCTACTTGGGTCACTTGCAAAGTGGTTGGTGCTGTTCATCCTCATCTTTTTCCTATTGACTATTTACAAAAAGCTTGCATCTGACATCAGGCATGTAGTTTTACTTCTACTCATCTACGCTGTTGTACTCATCCCGCTTGCAAACGCTGTATCTCCTCTCAAATTATTTGGGAATACGACCCTGGCGCGACAGGGGAACGAGATAACAGAAACAGTAAGCAGTGCACTCATGCCTCGTAATGTGGAAGCCATGGGCCAGAGTACGTCAATCATGAGTACAGCTCATCAATCATTCGAGTTGCCTCCTTCGCCCACAGATGTATCCTGGCCGATGATTCTATTTACAATCTGGGGGGTGGGAGTTATCACTACCACTATTGGATTAGTCATCGGAAGGTGCCGTGCTGGTTTTCTCTGCCGGAAAGATTGTGACAAACCAACCGGTAGGATTGAAAGAGAACTTGAGAACCTGGTGAAAAAGCTCGGCATCCGAAGAAAAGTTGGGGTTGTCATCAGCCTCATGTGCCGAATTCCTTTTACCTTCCGCGTGTTTAATCCTCTTGTTGTGCTGCCTCGGACGAGTGAGTCTTGGCCCCCGGAGCGGGTTCGTGCAGTGCTCCTTCACGAGCTTTCTCACATAAGGAGAGCTGATTACATCACCAAGTTAACTGCGAGGATTGTCTGCTCGCTTTTCTGGTTTCTGCCGTTTCTGTGGATCGCCTATTCACGTCTCAGCAGGGAGCAAGAGACTGCGTGCGACCTGTCAGTATTGCGGAGAGGTATGCGACCGTCGGCGTATGCACGGCACATCCTCGACATCGCATCCATATCTTTGAGAAACTTTGCCTTTCAGGGGTCTTTTCTTACAGAGGGGCGAAAAAAGACGCTTGAAGAACGTATCATTCATGCCCTGCATTTTAACAGGGAGAAAATAATGAAAACGAGAAGAATGAATGTGAAAACGACAAAGCTAATACTTGTATGCATTCTGGTAGTAATGGTAATCGCGATTGTCGGAAGTTGTGCGTCAACAAGAAAGACTATTACCGGAAAAAACTTT
>CAYFYU010000125.1:1210-10056 GCA_964347455.1 uncultured Spirochaetota bacterium
ACTTTTTTGCTACCTGGAGCGGCACGTGGGAAAACAGGCGACTAGTAGGGGACCATTTTTACCCTCAATTACTTATTAACCATCCCGATGGAACCATGGAATTCTTTAAAAAACCTTCGGACATAAATTCTGGCAGTAAAAACATACGAATCAGAGTTTTTGGTATCCCGTCAATAACAGACAAGTGGATTGATCGGGAGGGAAATATTTGGTTTACTGCTGTCACAAAGCCCACAACGGTGAGAGGAACTGTCCTTTCCTATTATGGATTTATCCACGAGTCTGGGGACGTCCTGGAAATCATCGAAGCGGAGGGTACCAAGATTCTTGACGAATGGGATCCTAATAAGTGGTTATGGTACCACTACCGGGTCTATTACCGCCAGTAAAATTTCTCTTTGGGTCCTGGCAGAAATCTGGATGCTATGAAGGGCAGATATCTTATCTGCTTTTCTTTTTCAATATTAGTGCAGAAAAAACTGCAGTACTAGAAAACAATCATAATCTCTTTCTTCATCAGTATTGCTTGGTAGAAATCAGATAGAATAGAATCCTGCTGCAGGGTCAGCAAAACACGAGTCCTTTAACTTCAATGGGAGGTGAGAAATGAGAAAGACCATCCTAATATGTGGATTAATTTTAACGCTTAGTATTGCTGTACTATTCATTGGGAGCAGTGCAAAAGCTTCCAAAACACAAGAGGCAAAAGAAGCTGTACATCAAGACGTTTTCTTTCAGACAGTAAGGAATTGTGATATTGCTGAGGTTAAAAGGTTAATAAAGGCAGGGGCGGATGTTAACGCTCAAAATAAGAATGGAAGTACAGTATTAATGATGGCGTCGTGGAATGGATACGTAGATATTATCAAGCTTCTTATTAAGGAAGGAGTGTTTATTGACACGTTTGACAATAAGGGGCACACCGCATTGATGTATGCCTCACATCAAGGAAATGCAGAGGTTGTCGGGCTGCTCATCGAGGAAGGAGCTTGCGTTAATGCCTGGGACAAATGCGGAACATCTCCATTAATGTATGCCTCACATCAAGGACATGCAGATGTTGTCAAGCTGCTTATTGCCTATGTAGCAGATATTGAAACTCAGGACAACGAGGGAAGCACGGCATTAATGAGTGCCTCACATGAGGGACATGCGGAGGTTGTCGGGCTGCTCATCGAAAAAGGAGTTTGGATTGACGTTCAAGACAAGGATGGAAACACGGCGTTGATGTGGGCATCGTGGAAAGGACATGGAGAAGTTGTCAAGCTGCTTATTGAACAGGGAGCAGATATTGAAACACAAGACAGAGAGGGAAGCACAGCATTGATGTTTGCATCGTGTGGTGGGCATGCAGAGGTTGCTGAGCTCCTTATAGAGGGGGGAGCTGAAGTTAACGCAAAGGACCGAGGGGGCTGTACAGCATTAATGGCTGTATCGGAGCGGGGACATGCAGGGGTTGCCAAACTGCTTATAGAGTCAGGAACGGATGTTGATGCAAAAGATGATAGGGGGTTTACAGCATTGATGTGGGCGTCGAAAGCAGGATATATCGAGATTGTCAAGCTGCTTATAGAGGCAAGAGCTGATGTGAATGCCCAAAACAATCTAGGAGAAACGGCCTTCATGATTGCAAAGAAGCGGAACCATATAAAGATTGCCGATCTGCTTGTAGAAGCTGGTGCGACGCGGTATGAATACATCTAATCTTTTCCGTTAAAAACAGCTTGATATACCCTGCATCAAATCTTCATCCGGGAAAGCATCTTCGCAAACACCATTTTGAGGAGGAGGCTTAAAATGAAAGCCAGAATGTATTTGCAAATCTTAATTGTTATTATAGCTATACTGATTATGATGGGGAATTGTGCTACAAGGAAGAAAGCGATCTCAGATGAAGTTTTTGTCAAGGTTTGGAGTGGCACATGGATCAACGTCGAAAACAATGTAAGAGTTATTAAATTTCATAAAGCGATTTTTCACGCCGACGGTTCGTATGATCATTATTATGAGATTAAAGATACAATTTTTCATGATACAACGAAATTCACATTTTATGAAAAGTGGACCGATACAGAGGGAAATATCTGGTATAAAGCACATTGGGAAAATAATCATTTTGTTGAAGGCTATTCAATAGGGAAGTTTAGTAATTCTGGGAATACTTATGAAGAGGTTTGGAAATTTGGAGTTGAACCAATAGAAAAGTGGGCACCGGATGATATTCGATATTACTATTGGATATGGCACCGCCAAGAATAACTTGATACACCCCACCTCAGCTCGGTAACTGGTAAGCCAGCTTTAAAACGAAATTTAAGTGAATCTGTTGGGACAAAATTGGGACAAAACTTTTGTTTCCCGGTTATATTCCATTATAATTGATTATACTAGGTGGAATCCGGGATTTCTCTAACTCTCTGATAGCTTTATAATTGAGTATAACCAAGCATAATCTCTTATAACTCAACAAATAGCAGGAATTGGGCTCATAACCCAAAGGTCGTAGGTTCAAATCCTACCCCCGCTAATTCATCTAACCCCTTAACTCACAATGAGTTAAGGGGTTTTTTCTTCTAATTTTACCTGCCAATATTGTGAAAAATCCTTTAAATTGGGACAAAAAGATGGATTATTGAACCATGTCTCACTGTAATAATAAGCTTTTAATGAATATGATCTAATACAACGTGCAAAATATTAAACCAAATCTATTTCTAAATAATATTTATTGGTAATCATAAAATAAAACTCCCGAGCTTGCTCCGGCGTAAACCTTTGTGGTGTTAACAGGATCAACGGCTATGGCCATAATTGGCAGACCCTGGCTGGTAATAGTCCAGCTTGTGCCACTATCGGTGCTCTTTAACACCCCACCACCATCTTATGAAAAATGCGTTTAAAAAAAGTCCAAAGATGCATGCCTATTTGTTCTAAATCAGAAAATGTATCATCGGTTTCTCAATCGTCTTGACAAATATATTACATGTGCTAAAATTATTTTTGTTTGAGGCGATATCACAGAATGTTCAAGTGTTGTTATATAAAGAAAAGGAGCCGTTTTTGTGTGAGACCAACGGGAAAAAGGGAAATCAGCGATGTCCCGAGATGAAATAGGTATTACACCGTTGATGTGAGCAGCCAGTACCAACAAAAAAACCGAGTTGTTAATCGATTTAGAGGAGGTGATACCCATGCGCACATGGCTCTTCCTCGTTATTCTGGCGCTCGCTGCGCTTCCGATCTTCGCCCAGCAAACCGCGACTCCACAGGCCGCGTCGAACCCGTTCTTCGAGGAGTGGACGACGCCGTTCAGAGTCCCGCCGTTCGAACAGATAAGGGAGAATGACTACCTACCGGCGTTCAAGGAGGGAATCGCCCGCCAGCGCAGGGAGATCGACGCGATCTCACGGAATGCGCAGCCTCCGACTTTCGCCAACACCATCGCGGCCCTCGACAAGTCCGGCGATTTCCTCGATCGCGTCGAGCTTGTTTTCAATGGGCAGCTCAAGGCTGAGTCCACAGACGCCCTGCAGACTATCGCAAGGGAGGTCTCGCCGATGCTCTCCTCGCTCGACGACGACATCAACTTCGACGAGTCGCTCTTCGAGCGGGTTAAAGCCCTCTGGGAGGAGCGTGAAACCCTGGAGCTCACGCAGGAACAACGAAAGCTCCTCGAAGACCGCTACATGGATTTCGTGCGCGGAGGGGCCAACCTCGACGCGGCCGGGAAGGAGCGCTTGCGTGCCGTAAACAAGGAGCTGTCGCTTCTTGGATTGAAGTTCCGCGAAAACGTCCTCAAGGAGACGAACGCCTTCAAGCTGGTGGTCGAAAACAAGGACGACCTAGCCGGTCTCCCGCCTGATGCGGTGACAGCCGCCGAGGATGCGGCCAGGGCGGCTGGGCTCGAGGGCAAGTGGGTGGTCACCCTTAAGGCCCCGAGCATTTGGCCGTTTCTCCAGTACGCCGACAGCCGCGAGCTGCGGAAGAAGCTCCTGACGGCTTACATGACCCGCGCAGACCACGGCAATGCATGCGACAACAAGGCGGTGCTCTCGAAGACCGCGGCGCTTCGGGCCGAGAAGGCGAACCTTTTGGGCTACCCGACCTGGGCCGACTTCGTCCTCGACAGGAACATGGCGAAAAGTCCCGCGAAGGTGTACGCGCTGCTCGACCAGGTGTGGGCGCCGGCGCTCCGCGTGGCCCGCGGTGAGGCAGCCGATCTACAGGCCGAGATCGAGGCCGAGGGGGGCGAGTTCGCGCTGGAGCCCTGGGATTGGCGCTACTACTCCGAGAAGGTGAGGAAATCGCGCTTCGACGTGGACCAGGAGGAGCTACGCCCGTACTTCGAGCTTGACAACGTTCTGAACGGGGCGTTTTACGTCGCGGAGAAGCTCTATGGAACAGTGTTTTTAGAGCGGACCGACATACCTAAGTATGACCCCGATGTCCGCGCTTTCGAGGTCAAGGACGCCGACGGCTCTTTCATCGGCGTCTTCATGACCGACTACCACCCCCGCCCGGGCAAGCGGGGCGGCTCCTGGTGCGGGCGCTACCGTAAGCAGTGCGTCCGCGACGGCAAGGACGTCCGGCCGATAGTCGTGAACGTCTGCAACTTCCCCAGCCCCACGGCCGGCGCCCCGGCTCTTCTCTCCCTGGAGGATGCGGAGACGCTCTTCCATGAGTTCGGGCACGCATTGAACATGCTCTTTTCTCGCGTCGACTACAAGGGCTCCTCCTGGGTCCCACCCGACTTCGTGGAGCTGCCGTCGCAAATCATGGAAAACTGGGCGCTCGAGCCCGACGTTCTCAAAATCTACGCGAGACACTGGAAGACCGGGCAGGTGATACCCGCGGAGCTGGTCGCAAATGTCGAGAAGGCGCGCAAGTTCGGGCAGGGATTCGCCAACGTCGAGTACCTCGCGGCATGCTACCTCGACATGGAATGGCACACCCTGCGCATCCCCAGGGAAGAGGATGCGACGGCGTTCGAGCGCGCTTCGATGGCGAAGATCAACCTGATGCCCGAGATCATCGTGCGCTACCGAAGCCCGTACTTCATGCACATCTTCGGACCGGGGGGCAGCTACTCTGCCGGGTACTACAGCTATATCTGGGCGGAGGTGCTGGAGGCGGATGCCTTCGAGGCGTTCATGGAAAAGGGGATCTTTGATACCGGCACCGCCAAGTCGTTCAGGGTGAACATCCTCGAGCGGCCAGGCGCGGAGGATGCGATGGCTGCGTACCTCCGATTCCGCGGGCGCGAGCCGAGCGTCGATCCGCTCCTCGTCAAGCTCGGTCTGAAAGAGGCTGCGACTCCAAAGGCGCCGTAATCGGAACAGTCCCTATCGCGGATGACGTGGACGGCATTGAAGGATCAGCGGCCGGTCTTGGGGAGGGTCCTTCATATTTTCTCCTCCTTATAGTAATTTTTTAAAATTTAATCTCTTTTACATTATTCACCACCGACAGGAACATGTTTAGGTATGGTAGGCTTTCGTATGAGCAGGGACAGCACTATCCCTACCGCAGGCAACACAGCAGACATCATTACTATTTCCCTGTACCCGTTTAAAATGTCATAGACGGCACCTATTGGTAGTGGGCCGAGTGCCGAGCCAACAATGATGATGACCCACATGATCCCGGAAACACTGCCTATGTACTTCCTGCCAAATAGAAACGGTCTGAGTACGGTGACACTGAGAATGATAACGGCCTCAGAAACACCCGAAAATACAGCAAAAATGTAAGCCATGGCTGTACCGGAAAGGAATAGCAGCATAACTGTCGCAGAGCACTGAGTAATCAGGGCGGCAGTCAGCACGAAATGAGGCCGCTTCAACTGGTCGAGAAACAGTCCGACCAGTACTGTTGCTGCGAAACCGACCAGAGGCTTGACGCTTAAAACCTGTGCGGCAAAGGTGTTCGAATAGCCGCGCTCCGCCATTATGGAAATAAAATGAAATGTCAACCCAGTGCCGACAAGCGAGAGCTGAAAGATACAATAAGAAAGGCCCCAGAATACCCATGTGCGCACTGCCTGTCCCTGTGTAAACGAATATTCCTCACCATCAGAAGACCCGGCCATATTGTTATCCTTTCCGGTACGACCATAAGGATTAAGCCCCATGTCTTCAGGGCTACTGACCATAAAGAGAAAAGCAACTGGGATATATACAATGCAAAGGCTAACAGCCAGTCCTCGAAAAGCGTTCCGCCAGCCGAATGTGTTAACCAGGTGATTGTTCAGCAACGGATACACAGCGTTCGACAACGCGTAACCTACTCCCGTCAGCATAATGGCAAGCGCTCTACGCTTAATAAACCATCTAGGTGCGATAGTGTCAGCTGACAGACTTAAAGTACCTTGACCTGAAAACCTGCCCAGGAAAAAACCGATAAAAAGCATCATGGGATTCAGCACAAAACTGCACCACAGACATGCAAGGGCAAGCAGCAAGCCAGCTCCGATGCACATACGCCTTGCCCCGAAGCGGTCAACCATGCGCCCTATCACTGACATCAGAAACCCAGAAATGAGCGTGGCCATCGTGTATAGCAATGAAACAAGTGTGCGGCTCCACGCAAACTCAAAAATAAACGAATCTATAAATATTGCGTAGGAATATGTCTGCCCGGGCCCGGTAAAAAAAGCTGACCAGGCTGCTGTGAATAGTACAATCCATCCATAGAAAAATGGCGGGCGATACCGGAGAATCGGTGGTCGTGTTTTACTGTTTTTATTGGATATCTGATCCTGCAAAACCGTTCCTTTTATGTCAATTATTATGAGTATAAATGATCGACTCCGTGTTATCCGGATAATCTCCCAGATACTCACACCTGTAAATGTGAATATCAGTACCACATATGCCTGAGGTCATGACCTTGATAAGAACGTTGTCAGGTGCAAGAACGGGCTTTGGCACGACTTCGATACTGGCCCTCTGGGGCTCGAATTTCTTCAGTAGTTTCATGGGAAACAACCATTCATAATAAGAATAGAACGCCTACACTCACTTCGGAAAGTGAACTTTGGATCCAGAGATCGGTACCCTAATTAGCCATGAGGTCTTATAAGATTGTATTCTTGTCGCATGCGCTCCACAAGCACTTTCGCTTCAAGTAACGTGCCAAACATCTCTCCAACACTGATTCGGGGGCTCTTCAGAGGCTCAGGTTCGATGGCCACTGGAAGACTCTTCTCTGATATATATCCATATAGAGTGCCAATATCCTCTCAAAGAGTGTAAGGAAGATACCTTCTCGCGCAAGAAAAGATCTATCAAATCAACTCATTATGAACTAGGGCGAATTCTCATTGCACCAGACACGACTCGAACGTGCGACCTGCTGTTCAGATCAATTTTTTAAGCTTAATAAATACAGTTTAATATTTTGGTTCTTGTATTAAAACGCTGCCTCATCATATATGCACAAAACCGGTTCAATGCTGAACTCTTCCCGTAAATACTGCTTCGCATCCTCAAGACCACCTATCTCATCTATGAGCCCAGCCTCTTTGGCATCCTCACCCATCATCGTTGAACCGTCAGCGAGTTTTGCAACATCCTCAATGTGCAAGTTTCTGTTTTCAGCTACCATCTCCACAAATATCTCGTGCAACTTCATTATATCTTTCATTAAAAGCTCTCGCTCCTCCTCAGTCAATGCTTTATCCATATCTCCTGTGTCCTTGAACTTACCTGAAGAAAGCTGCTGAAAGGTTATTCCTTCCTTTTTGTTCTGCTCCGAATAGTCCAGATACGACATAGTAACACCAATGCTGCCGATATCAGAAAGTCTACTCGCATATATCCTATCAGCCCCAACCGCAATTGCATATGCAGCTGATGCACCAATTCCCTTCATAACTGCTACCGTTGGTTTCTCTGTTCTTCGAAGTGCATTAAACATATCCTCCGCAGCTACTGGTTCACCACCCCAAGAGTCAATTTCCACAATAATGGCTTTAATATTGTCGTTTTGATTAATCTGATTAATGGTTTCAACAAATGTTTCTGCAGAGGTATGGACGTATTCATATTCATACTCTACCGAATATCCTACTATATCACCTCGTATTTTAACCACAGCTACATTGCTTCCTTCAGGGCATGCTTCTGCATACTCTTCATAGTCCTCGAAAAAGTAGTAAACAATCTCATCATACCAGAACATTCCCATGGTCCCTATGACAAATACAAAGAACGCAATCCGAAAGACCTTTTTAGTTTTGTCTGAGAGCATCACGAGCCTACCCTCCTGCATTAATCATCATTGATATCTATAGTAAACTCAGCCCACAGCGACCGGTGGTCAGATACCATCAAGCTCGCTTTCCTTTGTTATTTTTCTATCACCAACTGGCTACACAAACAAGCCGCAGAGCTGATGCGGGGTGTATCAATAATGGTAGTAGATGCGATATTCAGTATGAAAATCGCTTGGGTTGATTGAATCAGGGTAGTCGATGTTAGAACTGTTACACTCCCAGTCTGAGTTGTACTTGTTAATTTTCCATAGTTCATATAGAGTCACCATATTTACAACTTCATATACTTGTACATGGTAAAAATTGTTACCATCGGCATCTTTCCACCTTTTTTCGACGGTATATGTACCGGCTTGAGGAAGTGTCGTTTCGGCTAAGTACCCATACCACATAAAGGTTCCGTCAGGATTTACAATATACTCTGTATAGTGAAAAGAAGCCCCCGACAGGAATCCGGCAGTTGGTTCGTAGTTTTTGTTGGCCAACTCCCGCAGAACCGTCTAAAAACCATCTTGTCCGGATTGCTTGTTGTAGCACAGCTTCCAGCGATAACCAGCACTGCAAGACTAAG
>CAYFYU010000126.1:0-7336 GCA_964347455.1 uncultured Spirochaetota bacterium
TCGGCTTTTTCTCTATGGGATCTATATTGGCAGCCACAGCCGTCGCATAGACAAGGGTCTGAAGCTTACCGTGGAGGTTGATTCTGACCCGGCAATCGCCACGCTCCCCTTCTCTCAGTTCGCATTCTTTCGGGCAGAGGAGACAGCGAACATCACTGTGTTTTCCCTGACCCATGGGTTTCCTCGTGAATTATCTCATAGTACAATGCTTCCCTTGGCTTGAGTTGCGCTTCCTCTATTCTTTGGAGTACCGACTTTACATCCACTCTCGGTGGTATCGCTTCGCCCTGCATGAATCCAAGCAGGTTGTCCAAAAGAAGAGCAAAGATAAGTACAGCCGTGATTACTACAGCAAGTTTGAATAGATTTTTTATACTTCTATGGAGAGACATTCATTTTCTCATTTTTTCGTAATTTATTAAAGGGGCTTAATTTTCCCAAAAGATCCAGTGCTGCCCCGACCGGACAGAAGATCCGACACCAGAACCGCCGATAGAAAAATCCCCAGAAAAGAACGATACCGGTAAGAAACCAGGCTAGTATACTTCCCCGAAAGCCGAAGAGGAAGAGGTATGGCTCAATCGATGCTGCCTTTGTGTCTTTGGTAATAAAGGCGATCATGGCCAGTATCCAGAGAACCAGGTACGGGATAATCCTCAATCCTTTCCTGCCCTTCATCTTTTCTGACAATCCCTGAGAAAGGGAACGGAAAGGTGAAACTCGGTGGAGAACCTCCTGTATTGCACCGAAGGGGCATATGCCTCTACAGTAGACCCTTCCCAAGGTAATAGCGGAAAGGGTAGCAGCTCCTAGAAGAGAGTAAATGAATATTCCCTGATGTAATGGGGGTGTGTTACCCATGATGAGATTCAAAAAGTGTATGGTTGAGAGGGGAGATATTTTGAGAATCCCCAAGAAGGTGAAACTACCTGCGAGCGCCACCCACAAAAGAAACTTTTTTACGGTGATAATTCCTATCAGCGCAATGGCAAAGAGTATCAGCAGAACTCCCACATCCGCCCAAGGAACGGTAGCTTTTGAATCGGGTTCGTCGGGAGCTTGAAGACCGAGGTGAAGTGCCGCCATCTTTCTGGAACTTTTACGCACACCCTGGGCAATTGCTTCTGATGTCATTGTCGCTCTGGTAATCCCCTGTATGTCCTCACCCAAACGAAAACCATCTCCAATGCTCTTGCCCTGAAACTGTTCGGTAAACCAGGGCTCGTACATAGGACGAACGTAGCTGGGGGTCTCGTTATGGGACAGAATCTCAATACCGGTTATCTTTCCTCCGTTGTCGAGGCCAACCATCACATGGATGGGTCCAGCATATCCTCGCTCATCCGGAAAGACGTCGGTGGTGAGGAAACAGATTCCAAGCCGCTGCTTCTGTTCAGGGTCAGACCTGAACGCTTCATAGAAGGGAGGTTTTCCGCTCTTTTCTGAGAAGGAGTCTGCAGATTGCATTATCCGACGGATTGCCTCCAGTTCACGATCTCGATTGTCAGTTCCATCCTCTCTGATGAGGTACAAGGCGAAGGCGACGATAATGCTCATAACAAGAAGTAACTGAGCCCATGGAGGGATGACCCAACGACCTGTTGTTCGTTTATTTGGGGGACTATGAACACTCTCGTCCATGCTTGGCTATCGTTTTCCAATAAGAGATCACAGTTGAAGCTCATCCTAAGGGTTTATCATAAAAAGGATACGGTATGCACGTATACTATGCAAGGAAATAGTAACGATCCTATACAGGCAAGGGTTGGACGAAACTGCGGTGTCCGTTTAATATTTTGACCCGAACAGGAACGGTTGATATTATAGAATTACGTCTTGTGTTCTCTTAATTATGGAGGGTATGTGGAGATATGACATTGTCAGCAGGAGTTGTGGTTGTGAGAAGGGGGGAGGGGAATTGGAAATACCTCTTTCTAAGGGCATACAGAAACTGGGATTTTCCCAAAGGGATCGTCGAACCTGGTGAAGAGCCCCTGGAAACGGCGAAAAGAGAGGTTAAAGAGGAAACAGGTATAGGTGATCTGAATTTTCGGTGGGGCTCCCGTTTCAAAGAGACGCCACCCTACCTTGGGGGAAAGAAAATCGCCCGCTACTATATTGCCGAGACCACCACTCGGGAGGTTCAATTTTCCAGAAATCCTGAAATTGGCGTGCCCGAACACCACGAATATCGATGGCTTCTCCATGAAGAGGTAAAAAAGATTGCTCCTGAACGACTCCGGGCTGTTGTTCAATGGGCGTCAGATCTACTCCATGAAAAAGCACATGAGCAATAGGTACTCTTACAGTCGAAAAGTACCGATAAACAGGTCCCTGGTGCTCTAAACTCCCATTGACATTTCTGAATCATGAACGTACAATGTTTCAATCCACCGGTTCTCCTGCAGATGTACTGTATTTTGGGCTGCTTGCTTTTTAGTTATCACATTCATCTGAGGTTCTTCAGTATCTCAAGAGAGGAGGTGTAGAAAGTGCGCGAAATGCTCAAGCACAATCCGGGAAGGGTATTCGTGATCATACTGTTTCTGTCGATCGTGGGTATGCTCTTCGTTACCCGGTACTTTACTCAAGGGATCGTGGTATTCGGCTGGATAACCTTACCACTCTTATCGGGGATTGTATTCGTCGTGGTCTGGCTGGTGGCCTATCTCATCTATTTCTTTAAATTCTGGCCCTATCGTTAGTGTTTTAAAGGAGGAAGCGAAATGGCAATTATCGTTCTTGTGTTGTTCGGGATAGCTATTTTGATCATGGCAGCATATGGATACAGGATATCGGCAAAAACTGCAGAGGACTACATGCTCGCAGGGAGAACGATCGGTGTGGTGGTGATGTTTTTCTTTATCCTCTTTGCCGTGTCGAGCAGCTGGACCTTTTACGGTTATCCTGGATTTCTGTACCTGCACGGCCCATCGTATATCTATTTTATCTGGGGCTCTGTGGCGGGCTTTGCAGCACTCTATATGTTCCTGGGCCCGAGATTGTGGGCAATATCAAGACTGAACCGCTATCTTTCTCCAGTTGAGGTTTTGGCCCAGAGATACGAATCCCCATTCCTACGGGTTCTGCTATCTATCATGCTGCTGGCCTTCATCGTTCCATACGTCGGGATTCAGCCACTCGGTGTTGGGCTCGGGTTCCAGGCACTCACTGGGCTCCCCATTTTGGTTGGTGCTTTATACACGGTGGCACTACTCGTCATCCTCGTCATGCTCGGAGGAATGCGCATCGTCGCTTGGGTTAATATTTTTCTGGGTACTGTGTATGCATCCGCGCTCCTCGGTTCGCTCATCTGGGTCGTGAACCGGTTTCTGCCAGGTGGCTTAGCTGAAGCAGCTCAGAACCTCATGGTGAGCAATCCGGAAATGTTAGGTGCACCGGGGCCTTTGGGCTACTTCACTCCGGTAATAATTGGAGGAACAATGGTGGTTGGCCTGATGGCTTTCAGCTGGCCGCACATTGTTATCGGCGTTATGACTGCTCGCGACAAGATACTATTCAAATGGTTTCCCATTCTTATCTTTATCTTTGGAGGATTGTTTTTTTACACCCTGCCCTTTATCTGGGGGTCCCTCGTGGCTCCCAATGTCATGCCTGGGATTGTGGATAAAGAGGCTGCCGATTCGATCGTGCAAACGATCATCACCAAGCACCTTCCCAGCTGGTTTTCAATTTACGTTTTAATGGGTGTGATCGCGGCCGCGGTATCGACTGCCGCAGTTCAGCTTCTGACGTCGAGTATCATGGTGTCGAGAGACCTTATACAGGGTTTTTTCAAGCGGGATGCGACCGATAAACAGATAATACGGTGGGCACGCCTGTCTGTTGTCGGAATCGTTATTGTAAGCCTCGTTGTATCTCTCATATACAGAGAGTCAATGGCTCTGTATCTGACAAATGTGACGATTCCTGGCTTTGCCCAGTGGGGGCCTGCACTCGTTGGGGGGATACTCTGGAAGCGGGGAACACGCCAGGGAGCAATTGTTGGAACTCTTACCGGATTGGTGTATCTCATCGCCGGACTTATCTATGAACCTCTTTTCGTCGGAATGCATCCGGTGATGCCCACGATAATAATTAATATGATTCTCTATATAGTGGTCAGTTTTTTGACTCCACAATCTTCAGAGGAGATCCAGTCGAGGTTCTTCGATGAGGTGGAGGAATTTCTCGCGGCAGGGTAGAAACATGCGTAATAAACGTGTCAAATCATCCAAACCGAATGGCACCACGCCGGACAGTTGGAGATATATCTTTAATCCCGATGGTGATGCGGCAGACCTGCTTGCCTATCCTTCTGCCCTGGTTGAGGGGAGAATAGCCGGTAAATATCTGCTCTCAAGAGAAGAGCTGCCCGACACAGTTGTCGTCCAGGGCGTGAAAAAAATGGGAATCCTAGCGGGAGCTGATGTTCGGGTTGATAGGCAGCTGGCGGAGAAAAATGGGGTTGAGGTGGCAACACGCCCTCGAAGCGGGAGGGGAGGAGCAAAACTGGCAGAGACCGTATCCTTCAATGAACTACTCACCACCTCGTCAAAAAAATTTAGCGCTGAGGATGTAGATCTGGAAGAACCTGCGGTTTTACTCTACACATCGGGAACGACGGGTAAGCCGAAAGGAGTGATGCTCTCTCACAAAAATTTTCATGCAGAGTGTGATGTGGTTGATGAAATATTTCCAATCCATTCCGAAGACCGGATGGTTGGGGTTCTGCCACTGTTCCATGTATATGCCATGGCGGATACTCTTATTCCCATGGCCTATTACGGGGCCGGACTGAGTCTCATTCCCCAGTACAGTCCCATGGAGCTCCTAAAGAATATTGAGCAGGTACAGGCAACGGTGCTCATTGCCATTCCTACCATGTACATTCACATGCTGCAGGTGGCACGGGCAGGGAAGGCAACGATACCGAAATCCCTCCGCGAATGTATCTCAGGAGGTGCCCCACTGCCATTGAAGGTGATACAGGAGTTTGAGGATGTTT
The DNA here is from genome assembly GCA_964347455.1 of uncultured Spirochaetota bacterium. GTDB lineage: Bacteria > Spirochaetota > B62-G9 > B62-G9 > DRHN01 > JAGLSF01. The sequence goes on from CAYFYU010000126.1 coordinate 5,009, forward strand.
TCCAGACTCATATTGCAGAAGGGTACGGTCTGACCGAGACGACCTCAGCAGTTTGTCTGAATGCTTCAGGGGAGAGTTATAAACCCGGCTCGATCGGACCGCCTGCACCAGGGGTCGATATACGGATATTTGATGAAAGGGACAGGGAGCTGCCACCAGGGGAGGTGGGGGAGATCGTCATCAGAGGAGGGGTCGTAACAAAGGGGTACTACAACGCGCCCCATGAAACTGTCGAAGCGATGAGAAGCGGATGGTTTCACACCGGTGACATGGGCTACAAAGACGAGAATCAGTATATCTCTATAACGGATCGCAAAAAAGACATCATTATTAGGGGAGGCTTCAATATATCTCCCCGTGAAGTGGAGGAGGTTATCTACTCCTTTTCGAAGGTAAAGGATGTAGCCGCCATCGGCGTCTCCGACAAGAGCCAGAGGGAGTCTGTCAAGGCTTTTGTTGTCCTCAAGGATGGAGAGAGTTCCTCTGCAAAGGAGATAATCGATCACTGTAAGGCGCATCTTTCTCCATTTAAAATCCCCAAAATTGTGGAGTTTCGTGACGCTCTTCCGAAAAGCGCTACGGGCAAGGTGCTTCGAAAAGAGCTGAAGGAGGGTTACAGGGACGAAAGACTCATAGAGAGAGAGGGGATCGCTGATGAGTGAACGAGCTGGTTTGGGAGAGGTCCTCGAGGTAAGTGCGAGGACCTATAGGAAAAAGACAGCACTCTTTTTTGAAGGAAAAGAGATAAGTTTCGAGCAGCTGGATGAAACGGTGAATCGGCTTGCCAACGGATTGAGAAATCTCGGCATTGAAAAGGGTGACCGGGTCGCCATCATGCTCCCGAACATACCGGAGTTCATCTACTCGTTTTTTGCACTGCAGAAACTGGGAGTCGTGGCAGTACCGTTTAATACCATGTACAAGGGGAGGGAAATTCTCCACATTCTGAATGATTCAGGCGCAAAGGCAATCATCACCCTTACCAATTTTGCCCCGTTGATCAACGAGATAAAGCCTGAGGTACTTTCATTGAAACATATAATTCTCACCGGTGAGCGTACCCTGATCTTTGTTCACCCTGAGAGCACCGTGGCGGTTCATATTGTCCATCACCGGGAATTTTTTCCCAGTATCGAGGAGACATACCAGCGTGTTGGAAAAATTCTGGTAGAGTCATTGAAGAAGTTTGGAGTTGACGACGCCTGGTACAAACACAGGGGAAGCGTGCGGGTAAAGGGAAGGAAGATCGCAAGCTTCACCATCTCTGAGGTTGAAAACCTGACAGTCATGAACGCCCTTTGTTTTCTCGGTAAGCTTCAAACCGATGACTTTTTCAAGGTTATCTGGGTTCCGCCTGAGGTAAAGGACAAGGTGCTGGAGCCCCTGACTTCGGTTGAAGAGGAGACAGGCAAAAGACCTAACAAGGAGCAATTCAAGGACATTATTGTTCGTGCGATTGAAGATGGGTTTGGGGTGAAGATGGAGGAGGGGTCGCTGAAACGGGATGAGCTCTTTGCCTATGAAAAGCAGAGAGCCTTGGCGTATAAGACGTAAGATCAGGTGCATTTTAAACTCATTGACACGCTTTGGTGTACACTATAAGATTTTTGTAACCCCATAGTAACCTAAAAAAGGAGGAGCTCATGAAAAGACTATCCATTTTGGTTGCGGTTCTTGTTTGCTTTACCCTATTGGCGGGTACGCTCTTTGCATCCGGTGTCGACAACAAAACGAACTGGAGCACCGGATACATCAGGACCATGAACAGAAACGCTGTAGCCGACAATCCCGATGCTGTAGTCTATAATCCGGCCGGAGTGATAAAGCTCGGGCAGGGAATCCACATTGGTGTTCACAACCAGTTCCTGTTTCTCAACTACACCCATGAAAGTGCAGCTGAGACCTATGCTGCCAAAAATCCAAACCTGCTCCTGCCCAGCCTCTTTGCTGTGTACAACAGGGAAAAGTGGGGGGTTTTCGGCGGTTTCAATGTTCCTGCAGGAGGGGGAAGACTGGAGTATGATGACGGCATTGTGGATATAAATGAACTTCCCTTACTTCCGCCCGGTCCATTAGTTGCTTTTGAACCATCAGCTGAACTCTTTAGTGTCTACTATGCAGGAACGATTGGTGGCGTGTATGCAATAAACGATATGTTTTCGGTCGCCCTGAGTGGAAGATACGTCCGTGCAGTTCAGAAGGTTGAAATTACAACCGCGACAAGCGTGCTTCCGGTCTTCGGTGTCGATACAACCACTCTACTCAATACCGAGGCAAGTGATTCCGGATTGGGCGCCACGATCGGATTGAACGTTGCTCTGCCCTACT
>CAYFYU010000126.1:7346-7677 GCA_964347455.1 uncultured Spirochaetota bacterium
GTGTTCGGTACGAAACAAGGGTTGTACTGAAATGGGAGTATGATAAGGTGAGCGGACCTCTGGCAAGTGGGCTTGGCCTGGCGGAAGGCGACGAATTCGACCGTGACCTCCCTGCGATTCTCGGACTGGGAGTGTCTCTCAAGCCTATTCCCATGCTCAGAACCGAGGCATCCTTTGTGTACTACTTCAACAAAGCGGCCGACTGGGATGGTGTCGAGGATGATCACGATAACGGCTTCGAGATAGGTGCTGCTGCAGAATATAGCTTCATTCCCGGGCTGAAGGGCAGTGCGGGAATTCTCATCGCTGATCCGGGCGCTAATGAGGACAC
>CAYFYU010000126.1:7687-9939 GCA_964347455.1 uncultured Spirochaetota bacterium
AACCTTGAACCCTGCACTGAGAAGCTTATCCATAGGTTTCGGGGTTCTGGTAGATATGATACCGAAGGTGCAGCTCGAGTTTGGTGTATTGAAGCCTCTCTACTTTAAAGATGACGACACGAGTGATTTTGGAATTCCCGTTGAAGTCGATAAAGGGCTGTGGATAATATCAGCCGGAGCGAGCATACATATTTAGTCTCCGGTAATCAATTCAACAGTTACTATTTAAATACACCTGGTGTCTGTACGTATTGCCATTGAGGTAAGAGACAGTTATGGAGAGTGAGAGGATATTATGGAAGCTCTTCGGCCTGAAGCTTGTTGGCTTCAAGAAACTCGATGACGGGCAGATTGTCGGAACGGGAATATTGAATCCCATAGTAAAAAAGCTGAGCATCATTCCCATGATCTATCTGCAGGCCAGGTTTTATAAACAGTACGACAATCTGCCCAGATGGAAGGGAAAGAGAGTCGCAAATCCATTCGCTCCTCCAGTGGGAACCCTTCCCCAAATACGGGCTCTCAAGGGTCTCGTGAAGACACACCTCTTTGGCAAACCCTTTCCCGTTGCCATGACGTTTGCGGTTACCTATAGGTGCCAATGCCGCTGTGTTCACTGCAGCGCCGGTGATCACATGAGAATGGATGTTGAAGAGCTTTCCACACAGGAGGCAAAGAAGGTAATCGATGACAGTCAAAGACTCGGTGTTACCATCATTGCCTTTACCGGAGGGGAACCGTTGCTCCGTTCCGATATTTTCGAGCTCATAGCCCATGTAGATCAGAAAAAGGCGATGCCCATTCTCTTTACGAACGGATATCTCTTGACCGAAGAGAATGTGGACAGTCTTGCCAATGCCGGTCTCTATACCCTGTTTGTCAGTCTCGACAGCCCGTTCCCTGAAGAACATGACCGTTTGCGTGGAATGTCCGGGCTCTACAGGAGAGCAGTACGGGGTATTGAGATGATGAAATCAAAAGGCGTGTTTGTAGCAATCTCATCATACGCCACCAGGACAGGAACCAGTCGGGGGATGTATAAAAAGATGTACAATCTTGCTCAGCAACTGGGTGTGCATAATGTAATTCTGTTTGACAGCGTCCCAACGGGGAACCTGCTGAAAGACACAAGCGAAATGCTCACCCGGGAGCAGCGAGAAGAGATCATGGAGTACTCAGCACACATATTCCAGCACAGTATAATTCCCCCCCTCTCCTCACAAGCGTGGCAAAATTCACTGGAGGGCTATTTGGCAGGCATCGGATGTCTCGCGGGAAATATCCAGTTCTACGTTTCCGCCTACGGCGACGTTACACCCTGTGACTTCAACCCACTCTCATTCGGCAACATTCGGAGCGAGCCGCTGAAGAATATATGGAGCAAAATTGTTGAACACCCGGCTTTCAACCACCGGGCGCAGTACTGTCGAATGCAGCACCCGAAATTCCGACATTTTTACATAGATCCCATTCCCGATGGTGCCAGCTTGCCCTATCCTATTGAGAAGATGGAACGCATCGATTATCTTCGGGAAAGCATTTCCTCATCGCCGAAAGTGCGTGGGTAGATGAGATCCATCCAATCCCTCGGATAGCCGTGATCAAAGACTGCCGCGGAATCGAGTTTTTTCCATATTTCTTCCGGCATATCCCAATCACCGGAGACCAGATTGTCGTCTAGCTGCTTCCGGGTCCTCGCACCTATGATTACCGAGGTTACCCTGCTATCATGGAGGAGCCAGCCGAGGGCAATCTGAGCGGGCGTTTTTCCTGCTTCACCTGCCGCTTTCTTGACATCATCAATTATGCGAAAACCACGCTCATGCCAGAATCGTGGCATAGTGAACTTGGAGGTTATGGCAACCCGAGTTCCCGGATCGGGTTTATCGGCTTTTTTATACTTACCGGTGAGCATACCCGATGCAAGAGGACTCCAGCAGATAAATCCCATGCCCTGGTCTTCACATGCAGGGAGGATCTCACGCTCCACGTCACGAACAATCAGATTGTACTGGTACTGGCCGCAGATCAAAGACCCCAGGTTCATCGTGGAGCTTATACCATTGGCCTTCAGTATTTGCCACGAAAACAGATTACTGCACCCAATGTATCGAACCTTTCCAGTGCGAACGAGATCATCGAGGACTCGCATTGTTTCCTCGAAAGGCGTGGAGGGGTCGGGTCCGTGAATCTGATAGAGATCGATATAATCTGTCCTCAACCGTTTCAGGCTTGCATCGCAGGCTTCCATG
>CAYFYU010000127.1:0-791 GCA_964347455.1 uncultured Spirochaetota bacterium
TGGAGCTTCAGGTGATGAAGGCCATAAATGGTGAAGGTTCGATTGTCAACATCATCGGAGAGGCTGGAATCGGTAAATCGAGGCTCGTGGCTGAGTTGAAGAAGCGTGAGGTAGTACACAGGGTATCCCTTTTGGAAGGAAGGGCAATCCCGATAGGAAGGAATTTAAGTTTTCATCCGATTATTGATCTCTTAAAGCAATGGGCGCGTATACGGGCGGATGATGGAGAGGCAGCGGCATTTGGCAAGCTGGAGGCTGCTGTCAGGAGTCTATATCCGGAGGCGATCGGTGAGGTGCTTCCGTTTGTGGCGACCCTCATGGGAATGAAGCTGCCGGGTAGGTATGCGGAAAGGGTTGAGGGTATAGAGGGCGAGGCCTTGGAGAAACTGATTCTGAAGAATGTACGGGACCTCTTAACCAGAGCAACTGAGCTGACTCCACTGGTAATTGTAGCAGAAGACCTGCACTGGGCTGACAAGAGTTCCATTGAGCTTATCGAATCTCTATTTCGCCTGGTAGAGACGCAAAAGATTCTTTTTGTCAATGTGCTTCGCCCTGGCCACAAGGAGACGGGAGATCGCATAGTTCAAACCATTAAAGAAAGATTCCCAGTGCATTATGTCGAAATAGTGCTAGAACCGCTGGATGAGCGAATGAGTGAAGCGCTTATCACTAATATGTTGAATATTAGCGAACTTCACCACGCCGTCACCGGGCAGATTGTGCAGCGAGCCGGTGGCAATCCCTTTTTCATTGAGGAGGTCGTGCGGTCGTTGATCGATGAGCGCGCG
>CAYFYU010000127.1:875-1793 GCA_964347455.1 uncultured Spirochaetota bacterium
AGATTGGCACAATAGCTATTCCGAATACGATCAACGATGTGCTCATGGCCAGAATTGATCGACTCGACGAGGAGACGCGCAATCTGGTGAAGGTTGCCTCGGTAATCGGTAGAAACTTCTTCTACCGGGTTCTTTCAGAGGTGGCGAGTACAGTCGAGGATATAGAGGGCAGTTTATCCTATTTGAAAGAGATACAGCTTGTCCGGGAACGAACAAGGATGGGCGAGAAAGAGTACCTCTTCAACCACACCCTTGCTCAGGAGGCGGCATATGAATCGATTCTACCCCAGAAACGGAACGAGCTGCACCTGAAAGTTGCGCGATCTATCGAGAAGGTCTTCGGCGAAAGAGTTCATGAGTTTTACGGCATGCTCGCCTATCATCACAGCAGGGGCGAGAATTTGGAGAAGGCGGAGGAGTATCTGATAAAGGCTGGTGAGGAGGCTCTCAAATCTTCAGCATCAAATGAGGCACTGCATTACTATCAAGAGGCACTGGACCTTTATCTAAAAGAGTATGGTGATGCCGCAGATCTTGAGAAAATTGCGATGCTCAAGAAGAACATTGCGCTTGCGCTGTATAACAGAGGACAGTACAACGAAGCCGTAGAATGTTTCGATAAGGCGCTTGATTACTATTGGGGAGAATTGCCAAAACATCCGATATCAGCAGTACTTGAATTCTTATCAGGATTCTTACACCTTCTTGTAAGCTTATACCTTCCATACCTAAAGTTTAGAAGAATCCCAACACAAAGTGATAATGAAGCTGTAGATCTGTTCTTTAAGAAACTCGAAGCTTTGGCGATCATAAATCCTAAAAGATATTTTATTGACTCAATTCACTTTAATAATGACGGTGGTGAATTATTAGGCATTTATTATGCAGCTCAGGTTATTAACAGAGATTTTCCAGACA
>CAYFYU010000127.1:1803-3452 GCA_964347455.1 uncultured Spirochaetota bacterium
ACTTCCTTCAGATTAAGCAGAAAAATACTTGATCTTGTCAAGGACAGGGTATATGAAAATGATATCAAATCATCTACTATCCATGATTTTTCGGAAACGCTACACAATTATTTGGAGGGCAATTGGAAAGCAATAAACAAGTACGATGATGATTTGGTAAATAGAAATCTAAACATTGGGGAAATCTATTTTGCATCACTGCATTTGTTCTGGCACGGTATTCCAAATATTTATCAGGGATCCTTACATACTCCGAAATTGTTGATTAATAGGCTAAATGATTTTTTTGAAGTATACGAGAATGATTTCCCTCTGTTGCTTAAACAATTATTGAATACTAGTTTGTTAATGGAACGCTGTAAACTCCATGATGCTATGATTGAAATCGAGGAGGGAATCGATTTCGCACAAAGAAAAGACGAAGGTCTATATCTAATTCATCTGTTTTCATGTAAAGCTCGGATACATATCTTGATGGGAGATATTGAGGAAGCGAAAAAGTCTTTAGAGCATGCGAATAAAATCAGACGCAAAGTTAATACAGTTCCCTGGCAGTTATCTAATTTTCGCAGAAGCAAATTGGAGTACGATCTCCATCGATTGAAAGAATCAATAAGAAACGGCGATAGAACAGAGTCACTCGAATACCGAAAGAAAGTTATCAAATCAGGCAAGATGCTGCTAAAACAATCACAGAAGGTGGCTCAACATCGTACGGAATCATATAACCTGATGGGGGTGTACAACTGGTTAATGAAAAATCAGAAGATAGCCCTCAAGTGGTGGAATAGATCCATTAAGGAGGGAGAACGGCTCGGGGCACGTCTCGAGCTTTCAAGGACCTATTTTGAAGCCGGGAAACGTCTGCTTGAACCTGAGAGCCAGTACAAAAAGCTTTGTGGAGTCAAGCCAGAAGAGTATCTTGAAAAGGCAAGGGTGATGTTTGAAGAAATGGATCTCCAGTGGGATTTAGATGAACTGGATCGAGTGGCTAGGTGCTAGGAATATGCGCTTCTGGAATGGGTGTGAGTACGTAGAAGAACAGGGCATGGATATCCAGTTGTCAATTTGAGGTTGATAGAGGATGGGAGATAAGATTGAAGATTTGCTGTTATCCTGCTCCAAAATTGACTTCGGCGCTGTCAACCTCTCAGACGGGGAAAAGGAATTTTGCAGTGAATTAAACAGTGAGGTTATTTCACTTTGCAAGTCCCTACCTGAATCAACTCAGACAGATGCATTACTTTTCTTTATGCGATATTTTCGGATACCATTCGGCCAGGAGCTCTCTTTCTTCAGGAATTATTATGTGCCTGCATGGTCAATTATTTACTGGCTCATTCAATCCAGCCTCGAAGGCAAAGGGATGAAGCAAAAAGATATCAGGAATGTAAAAACTGCACATACCATGGCCATGTTCCTTCACCCCCTTGATGATCATCTTAATGATAATGAGTGGCCGGCTACACACCTGGCACTGCTCCTAAGAAGCCAATCATGGATGATAATGAACAATGCTATGAACAGTCTGGCGGAGGGGGTTGATGGAGGAGAAGAAATCGTTCAAGGAATAGTTGAGGCCTACAACTTTGCTGCTGCAGATCCTTATCGAGCCACAACCCACAATAAGGGGATCCTCAACGGCGTTA
>CAYFYU010000127.1:3469-3918 GCA_964347455.1 uncultured Spirochaetota bacterium
GCATAAGAAGTTCGAAAGATAAGCTATCCCTGGATAGCTACTGCGACCTCTTCAGGAAACAGATGGCAACATGGTTGATAGTCCCTGTGCTTATGATAAAAAAGATCAACACTGATGAAGAATTTACCGATGCGATTCAGACCGCCTATGGATCCTTCGGCATTGCCTGGCGACTGATGGATGACATAAAGGATATGGAAACCGATATGATGAAAGGTGTACATTCCGCTGTATATAGTTGTCTCCCTGAAGACATAAAGAACCATTGGGATAAAGATACCGAATATAAAAATAGCGACTACGCCAGGATTATTTTGGATTACGTTCTGGAAAACAGCATTATACAGAGAATAAAGGAAAGGATATGCAAGGAACTGAAATCAGCTACATCTATTGCAGATCATTACAATATGGGAGACATGGCAGATGAATTCCGCTGTATGTTGAGT
>CAYFYU010000127.1:3928-9512 GCA_964347455.1 uncultured Spirochaetota bacterium
AGGGAATGTTGAAGAGGAGACCTATCGCGGCGTCAGTGAAGAAAGACTCGGCATTGAGGTGACAACCCACTGCAACATCGATTGTTCGCACTGCTTTGCCCGTGCCGGAAATTCCGAGCGTTCAAGCCTGCCCATTGAACTAGTCAAGCAAATTACTACGGAGGGATATAATGTAGGATACCGTCACCTTCACATTACAGGGGGTGAACCGCTGCTTTGGGAAGGCTTGTTTGAGGTCCTGGATTATGCCTCTGGGATGGGATATAGAACGGTCTTCATGAATACAAATGGAACACTCCTTACTGAGGATGTCAGCGGTAGACTTGCGGCTTACAGTGGTCTTTCGATTTCGGTGAGCCTGGATGGGCCGAAAACGCTTCACGATCGTTTACGGGGAGAAGGTTCTTACAGGCAGGCTGTTCAGGGCATTGAAAAAGCGCTTGAGGCCGGTATTGATCTGATCATATTTACAACTGCCTGCAAAAGTCTGCTTCCAGAACTGCCCCATTTCGCGGATTATTTATACAAGAAATTTCCCGGTATTAAGTATTTGGCCCTCATACAGCTTATCCCCGTAACGGATGGTATCTTTCCCTTATCAGAAGAGCTTCTCGAACCAGAAGACTTCTTACAATTAGTAGATATGGTTTCGCTTTTAAACCTGTTAGGCCACAAAACCCTTTTCCTGAACAACCCATTGGCCTATGTTGCTTCAAAACTGCTCAAGATTCTCTGGATACCGCGCTCGGCGCCCCTATACTCCGAGGGAAGCATGATTGTCATGGCAAACCGAGATATTTGCCTTTCACATTCTAGCCGGGATAGCTTCGGCAAGTACGAATTGGGTATGATCGAAAAGGTACTGGTCTCTGATGGGTATCGAAAGGCAGTTGCGCCGGATGAAACAACATGTCCCTCGTGCGAGTATTCTGAACTTTGCATGGAAAATGGCATGGTTCAGCCGCCGGAGCGGTATTGGGACAAACACTTCGATATGCTCTATTGTCAAAAAGTACTGGATAGTACTGGGCATTGAATCATGGAGTAATGGCTGGCATTTGCTCTGGTATATTGTGAACGTTTTCAGCTTAATTTGGGGTGCCGGAAGCAAGGAAAATAGCTCAAGATTTCGAGCTCTACTTCATCGAGTTTGAAAGTTCTTGGCTATAGTAATTCCGGCGGAATTGTTAATTAATATTAAACAGTGAAAGGAGGGTATCATGCCAACGACAGCATGGGAATTTCTTTTAGAGGCAAAAAAGTGACCACTGGGACGAGATCTCGTCATCGCCGTGGGATCGGCGACAACTCCTAGTGCAGGAGCCCAGGCAGTTAAAGACCTCATGAAACGTGAAGGGGTCACGAATCCAAGCGAACTAAACAAGGCTAAGGATATATACGCCGCTGTCTTGGATTTTGTGGTAGCCACTGACTTTCGTCCGCCTGTTCATCCACGTGCCAAATACTGAACGGACAAACCCATATCTGTTAGGTGGGACCCGTACCGGGAAATTCCCTGCTTTCCCGTTTCGGGTCCCCTTCAGGACGATACCGATTTCGCAATCTCCGCGTGAATCTTCGGAATCACTTGTGCGGCGCGCTGGTCGTGCGCCTCTGCGTAATTCCTTGATTTTCTTGATCTTGCAAAAAAACCCCTCATTGCTGAATTGGAAACTCACTAGTGCCCATCTGGGAGTTTATGGGTGGGCACGAGTTAGATAGAAATACTTAAAACTGCAACGGCTGAACAAACAAAGAAAACAATTTCTTTCAGCATGGAAGCTGCATTAGTTACACCATTTCTTGGTCATTTACCATTATATCCAAGCTCTTATATAGGGTACGGTGCCGCAGTTCTAAGAAGGAGAGTTGAATTAGATATTATAGATTTAAACGCGGAAGTATGTTTTGGGAATAGAGATATCTTGAAAGAAGTTCTCTTTCACATTGATAAGAACCAAGTTACATCCGATAGTTATCATCTTTATCCCTTGTACCCTGAGCTGCTAAACAGTGCAGAAAAGAAATATGAACTGATATCTTGGAGAAACTATGAATCAGTTTTTATAACCATGCCCTCATGGTTTGTTAATATACCCACAGAAGACGTTTTGAAACTTTCCAATCTCATAAATAGAGAATCGCCTGAAAGTAAGATATTTTTCTTTGGTAATTCGCTGGGATCATGGACAGATGAAAAGAGATTAAGGAATAATAATGTCAACATAATCCATTTAAATGATCTTTTCGAAATGAACCCCATAAACGAACCTGTCAATTACGATTCATTGCCAACTCCCGTATATGAGCAGAGGGAAAAGTACATTTTTGACATTCTCCCTTTTCGATTGAAACACGGTTGCATCTGGGGAAAATGCAGATTCTGTTCGTTGGCAAAAGGTTGGAACTCAGGATACAAGGAAAGGTCAGCTAGAAGGGTTATTCAAGAGATCGAAGAACTGGAAGCTAAGTATAGTCCGAAAATGCTTGCCTGCAATGACAATTCAATAAATGGCAATAATTTACTCGAATTCTGCACCTATTTCGAACTCTTCAACAAACCCTGGGCTGGAATGGCCAGGGCAGATTTGTCAGACAAAGAAATTGTGGCCTTGCAAAAAGCAGGATGCAGGCTGATTTATTTTGGCTTGGAATCTGGAAGTGACAGAGTCCTTAATGCAATCAACAAGGGGATTAGTTCAATACAAATGTCTAATTTCATAAAAAAGCTATACGATAATAATATAATTCCTGCACCTTCTTTATTTGTTGGTACTCCTGGTGAAACCGAAGATGATTTCGAAAATACCACTCAACTTATCCTGGACCATAAGGATTACTTGAATATCATTAATGTATATCCTTTCATGGTTACTCCTGCTTCAGACTTTTCCTTCATGGATGAAGAGCAAAACAGCAATACTCTGTTCAGATTAACTAAGCTAGTAAAGGTATGTACAGATATTGGGATAAAGGTTTGTGTTGGAGAACAAAACGCTGAATATGTTTTGTATAATGAGGTTTATCCAAATCATGTAAGTTCCTGAGGGTGTTAGCCTAATCAGGATAAAAGTAGGTCTACAACTGAAAACAATTCAATTAAGCATATAAAGTTGAAACTGCAAAGCTAAAGGGTATTCACATAAGCATGCATCGGGACAGATGAGATCACAATAATATTTTTCTCGGTTCGATATATGAAGTCTTTAATCTTGCCAAAGTTCTCGTGTCATCTCTCCCATATAAACGGGTTCAAAAGAATCAAAATAGATGTCTCTGACAAATCGCATATCCTTCCATAGCAGGTCATATCCTTTCGTTCCACGGGCGAATTCCACGTGTTTTTTCCACAAGGAGATTTCCTCCTCTGTTGCTTCTCTTCGCCCTCCAACGGTTCCCTTGAGCCTAACCGAAGGCGGAGTCTCGCATCTTCCAATGGTAAAGGATTTTGCCCAAAAGGATAAACTGCTGTCTACGGCAAGTATACATAGCCGTTGATCGTGCTTGAGATTCCTTGACATGTTGACAGAGAACACATCAAAGTAAAAACCTGTTCTGTCTTCACGTAGGGAAAGTGCACCAATAGGTGTTAAATGCGGAGAACCATCCTCGTTCACAGTTGCTATTGCATAATGCAAAGAACTATTGAGGGACCGTTGAAATACCGTTTGGATAGTTTTCCAGTATTTGCCAATTTCCATGATGTACCTCCATATTCAAGTATTGGTAAATTTAGAGACGATTGACGGGAGGGATTGCCAGTTTTGTGATCTTTTGGCAAAAAAAACGCTAATTGACCACCCCCAGTTTATAACCTTTCCATGTTGAGGTCGATTTTTATTTAGGTATCAAAATAACCATAGTTTCCACCCTTTACTTTCATACCACTCAAGCGCTTGCATTTCAGTTTCAAGCATGTCTGAAGGCAGATTCTTAAATCTATTTTCCAAATTGAACTTCATCTCCGGTATTAGCGATAGGGCAAGTTTGCGATTCGAATAGAAGCGCCCAACCATTTCTTCCGGGGAAACGTTCCTATTCAAATGCGTAAGATAATTTAGTGGTTCCTTATAGGCCTCTTCGAAAGTGACGTACTTCTTCGAAAGAATTGACCATCTAATCCAGTCTTCTAAATCATTGAGTAAAATCTCAATGTCCCAATATTGAGGTTTTTCATATAATTGACTGCCGGGCAATACATGCAGATTTTCAATCCAATAAATAAATCCCCCAGCCTTGACCACATTACGCATTATTTCTTGAGTTTCTTGGAATTCAGAATCGGTTTCCCCCGGTAGGTTGCTGATCCATGAGGTCAGAACAATTCCCCCACTTCCAGCAATTCGTTTCACGCTGCCGATAATTTGCCTTGAATTTGAATTTCTGCCCATTCGTTTTAATAGAGAATCCGCTGCGCTTTCGCATCCCATTGTGTATCTCAGAAAGTTTGCCCTTATCATTTTTTCCAATAATTCTCTATTTTCGAATATCACGGGGTGAGTTTCTAATTCGAAATACAAAGTGAGGTTTTCTTTAATAATATTTTCGATTAGGTCTGTCATAAATGAAAGATTTAAAAAATGATTCTCTCCGAGAAATATTTCATGAAACCCGTATTCCTGATAAACTCGTAATTGCTCAAGAATTCTATCAGTTTTTAATGTTTGATAAGTGCGAGTGTTAATATCTTTGTTATTGCCTACGCAATATGAACATTTTTCAGGACAGAGGCCACGTGAAATATTTATAGAATGGCGGTTTTGCCAAAAAATATTTTCAAAGGGCGGCGAGTCAGGATGAATTATCGGAATTTCATCCATTCCCAGAACGCTGTCCTCGCAAGACGGATTGTAAATCAAATCGTCATTGCCGCTCCTGAAGGCGACGCCGTTAACATCATTTAGACCGCAATCCCTTGAGGTCAGAAATTTTTCAAGGATTTTCTTAAATATTTTTTCACCTTCCCCCAGAATTACTCCGTCTATATCCTTCGAAGCGTTCAAAAATTCCTTCCAGCAAGCCGTTGCCATATATCCACCTAAAAAGATTTTACTATCAGGAAATATTTTCTTGTATAAATTTGAAATAAAGACGGCTCCGCCGCAATATAAATACCAATGAACTTGAATACCGCAGACGTACGCCGGATATTTTCCCAATATTTTCTCGACACGATCTTTTATCTGATCATCAACTACGCCGAAGCGTTTCAGAGACCACATCTCATGCGGAATATGAACCACTCGCACCCTAAAACCGCAATCATGTAAATACTGTGCGATATAAATAATACCCAATGGAATATCCATAGACAAATCTTGATAATCCTCCGCGTTTTGATGGGGGATCACTGTACCATCGTTACCGTAATTGTAGTGAGTTGAGATCAAAATAGCATCATACATGCAGGGATAGGGGACATCCATAAAATTATAACTTCCTAATTGCGCACCAGCGTTAACTCTTCCTGATTGGCAGTCTTTTCCCCACGCTTTGGGGTCTTTTCGGTTCGCAGCAGCAAATGCACACGGTGGGGAATCAGCGCCCAGGCAAAACAGAAGGTGGCCGTATTGGTGAGAATATC
>CAYFYU010000127.1:9522-9891 GCA_964347455.1 uncultured Spirochaetota bacterium
TTTAGGAAATTCTCACAATCACTTGTGGCAGAAGAAATCCTTCGGCCCTCAATTCCTCTGACGATGATATGGTGAAGCGCACCCGGAGCGTCAATATGGGCTTTGCATGGCATAAAACCTTTATACCACAAGTAATCAAGTGGAGAAAGTTGTGATTTTGTGGACATCGGAGCAGGAGACAAAGCTGCAATCCAGCCGGTGAGGTTTCGACTGAGCTCAGCCGAAGTCAAGTCGAGCCGTATCACTAACTCGTATCGGATACGTAGCGATACCACATCTCGGGGCAGATAACGAACCGAGCGATGCGTGGTGTAAATAAATCCGGGGTCAAACCTACAAAATACATTTGACTGCAACACGGAATTAGGG
>CAYFYU010000128.1:0-9859 GCA_964347455.1 uncultured Spirochaetota bacterium
TTTGGGGTACAATTTATAAGATTAACTGGTACCTATGTCCGTGCCAGGTACCAAAAACCTACAGAATTGTCACAACCATTTCGAGGAACTTTGATATTGACAGGAGTATTCATGAATTTTACTATCGAAGCTGGAGAAAGAATCCGGGGGGTAATATGGGTACATCGCTTAGTAAGATCATCGATTTGCCAGTAGACCAAAGAAGAGAGAGGGGCCTCCTCTATACGCCTCAGGAGATCACGGGGCAGCCCGTTCTCTGGGGCGATACAGTGGCTCGTATCCGGCACAGGATTGATGAAATTCGTGCATTTTTAAATCGATTTATGAAAAAAAAGCATGCTGTCTGCATCCTTACCGGCGCTGGCACGTCAGAGTTCATAGGATACTGTGTCGAGGGGCTCTTCAGAAAGCATCTCGGCCTGCCGACAAATGTTGTTTCAACAACGAAAATAGTTACAAACCCCTCAGATTTTTTCATCAAAGGCTATAACACACTGCTGGTTTCCTTTGCCCGTTCAGGAAACAGTCCTGAGAGCATCGGAGCGGTACGGATTGCTGATACCGTTTCCAGAAATCTTTCCCACCTCGTGATTACCTGCAACCGTAACGGCGAACTGATGAGGAAAGCCGTCAAAATAAAGGGCAGCCTCTGTATAGATCTAAACGAAAAAACAAACGATAACGGGCTAGCTATGACGTCGTCCTTCACCAACATGGTCATTGCATCTCAAGCTCTAACCTTTATATACAGGTTCGGAGAGTACTCTCGATATGCAGAAGGGATGGCAAAGGGCGCACAACGCATATTGAAGGATGCGCCGGACATCGTAGAAGAACTAAGCCAGCTCGAATTCAGCAGAGCCGTTTTCCTGGGAAGTGGAAGCAATTACGGCACCGCTGTTGAGTCTCACCTGAAACTGCAGGAACTCACCTCCGGCAGGGTAATGTGCACCTATGATAGCTTCCCGGGCTTGCGTCACGGTCCGGAGGCAGTCGTAGACGAAGGAACGGTGGTTGTTGCTTTTCTTTCCAACAATCGGTATGTACGGAGGTACGAGGAAGATCTCATCGCTGAGGTGCGGGAAAAAAAGCTCGGCAGGGCCACACTCATCGTCTGTAACCGTATCAATGATTTCATCAGGAACAATGCTGATTTTGTCGTCCAGTATGACCCCAAGGGAAGACTCGACCTTCCCGACGACCTGTTACCTCCCCTCTATGTAATCACTGGCCAGCTCCTTGGTCTTTTCAAAGCGCTACAGCTCGGTTTCAAACCGGATGCTCCGAGCGAGTCAGGAATAATACATCGGGTGGTGGAGGGCATCAGGGTCTATGATCCTGAAGAATACCAGAAATCTGGCCGCTTCAGAACAATTGCAGAGCGATAGATGAAAGAAATCACCGACTATGTCATATATGAAATTGAAAAAAACGACACACCGACGCCTGTTATATCTGTTTTCGCCGATCTGAACTACGACTATATATATGAATCGCCGCCCCTCGAAGGAGGACGGGAGGTTATTATAACTGATTTCAACAGGAATATTGCAGGTGCAGGAGGCTACGTCTCCTGCGGACTGGCAAAACTTGGCGCAGAGGTGTACCTCCTAACCGTACTCGGGGATGATGAGGAGGGCAAGGAGCTCCTTCAGGAAATAGAACTGGCCGGTGTCAAAAGCGATGGGATCAGACTCGTTCAAAAGGGTCGAAGTCCCTTCACACTTATTTTTACGGAAAAAAAAGAAGAAAGACCCCGCCAGGTGGCGACTTTTATGGGTACCTCTGAGCATCTTTCAATAGATTCTATCGATTATAAAAACTTTGTATCAAAATCTTCGTTGATCTACTCCTGCAACTACTTTATACTCCGGAGGTTGCGGGAGGAGATGCACTATGTATTCAGGTTTGCGCGGGAGAAAGGTATCCTCACCTCCTACGATGCCAATGCCGGTGATGGCTGGGAAAACGAGAACGCTCTCGAGACTCTTAGGGAGCGTATCTACCCACTAACGGATATCGTCTTCCTCAATGAGCGTGAAGCACAATTCCTCACACACACCGATGATCCCGCATCGGGTATTGTAAACATCTGCACCGAATCCACAACAGTGATCATCAAGCTCGGTGAGCACGGGGCGCTCACACGGCACCGGAATAGACTGTACCGCTGTGATGCTTTTCCGCTGAGGGATGAGGTGAAGGATACAGTCGGTGCGGGCGACTCCTTTGGTGCAGCTTTTCTCTATTTCTACATGAAAAAATTTCCCATTGAACTGTGCAACATACTGGGCGCGGCTAATGCGGCGTCAACGGTGCGCTTTCAGGGAGGAACCATTGGACAGAGAAACGTGCATGAGCTTGTTGATTTTATAAAAGATTATCGTATTTTCGACAGGGGAGACGGGTACATATCTGTTGAAAAAAAATAGATTGGGCTGGAGCAATTTATGAGCTTTATGGGCCTGGACATAGGGCAGACAGGATGCAAGGCAATAATATTCGACGGAGATGGAAATCAGCTTGCAGGTTCCTATCGTGAATACCAAACCCATGTTCCCCGGCATGGTTGGGCTGAGCTGGATTCCGATGAGGTCTTTAAATGCTGCCAGGAGGTCATGGGCGAGGCACAGTCGCGCAGCAGTGAATATCCGGTAAGGGGTTTGGGAATCTCCTGTCAGGGTGAGGCTTTTACACCGGTCGGTCCTGATGGGAAGAATCTTGCAAACGCTATGATTACCTTTGACACGCGAGCAGCAGAAATAACAAGAAAATGGAGCGCTACCTTCGGTCTGGAGCGGTTGTACCGCATAACGGGGCATACCGCCCACCCGATGTTCTCCATATTCAAGCTGCTCTGGCTCAGGGAAAACCGACGACAGGTCTTCGATCGTACGGAAAAGTTTCTCTGTTTTGAGGATCTCCTTCAATACCGACTCGGCATTAAACCGTGCATTGCCTGGTCACTGGCTGGACGAACCATGATGTTCAATATAAAGAAGCACGTCTGGGATACTGAAATACTCGATGCAGTTGGCACCAGCCCTTCGAGATTCGCCGAACCGACTCCTTCAGGCCGTATGGTTGGAAAAATTCCTCTTTCGATTGCCCGCTCTTTTGGCTTTGCAGATGATGTACAGGTTGTCTCGGCAGGACACGATCAGCCCCTGGGCGCTTTGGGGGCCGGCGTTATTTCACCTCAAATGGCAATGTATGCCACAGGAACCTCAGAATGTATCGCGCCGGTATTTACAGACCCGATACTGAGCGAAGACCTATTCACACACAATCTCTGCACCTATGATTACACCCTGGAGGGGATGTACACCACCGTTGCCTTCAGCCTTACGGGCGGAAACATTCTGAGATGGTTCAGAGATGTTTGGGGCGAAGGGGAGATGAATGAAGCGGAAAGGAGCGGAAAGGATGCATACGAGCTTCTCCTTCAAAAGATCGGTAAAAAACCCACAAATATCCTCGTACTACCGTACTTTACACCAACAGGTACTCCCTACTTTGATCCCGATGTTTACGGAGCCATACTCGGGCTCAATCTGTCCACCAAAAGGGAAGAGGTTCTGAGAGGTTTACTCGAAGGCGTTGCCTTTGAAATGCGGCTCAACCTCGAGATACTCGAACGTTCCAGTATACGTATCGACGAGCTCAGAGCTATCGGCGGTGGTGCAAAGAGCCGTATCTGGATGCAGCTGAAAGCAGATGTTCTAAACAAGCCGATAACCACGGTTCGCGTCACCGAAGCAGCGTGCTTCGCTGCTGCTATGCTTGCCTGCTCCGCCCTGACAGAGGAGCCCTTGCCCTCTCTGGTCAACAGGTGGGTAAAAACAGAGGGTGTTATCAAACCATTACCGGAAAATGCACAGACCTATACAGAGCGTTTTAAAAATTACCGAAAGCTTTACCCAACACTGAAAAGGATCAAAATAAAATAGCATTAACAGGAGGGAACAATGATAAGCCCGACAGTTGGCTTTATCGTATTTGGTACTCATAAGGACGGTCTGAAAGACCCTATGGGTAAACCCTTTATAGATGAACCGCTTATCGAACGCTCAAAGAAGGCCCTCAGATCGAAGGGATTGCGCATTATCTCCTGGGGTACGGTCGTTTCAACAAAAAAAGAAGCACGGTCAGCGCTGAAAAGGATGAAAGACAATGAAGAGGTGGATATGATTATCCTTTTTTCAGGGACCTGGATCTGGGCAGCCCACCTCATCGCCGCTGTGCGGGATTACTCCTTCACGGGCAGGGGAATTCTTATCTGGACCCATCCGGGATCACAGGGATGGCGTCCTGTTGGCGGGCTTGTCATGCACGGTGCCCTGCTCGAGGTCGGTATCGAGCACAAATTTGTGTATGGTGGGGCAGAGGAACCCCGTGAGATCGATAAAATCGTCAGTTATGCACGGGCTGCTCATCTGAAAAATTTCCTCAACATGTCCACCATAGGGACCTTCGGTGGACGCGGCATGGGGCAGACCTGCGGCGTCGCTGATCCTTCACAATGGATGAAGAAGTTCGGTATCGACATAGATTCCAGAGATACTACTGAACTGATCAATACAGCCCGTGCAATCACAGTGAACGAGTTAAAAGCGCTAGAACCGCGGTTAAAAAAGCTCTTTGACCGTGTGCCTGAGAAAAACCAAGTAAATGAGCGCTCCCAGCGTTTGTATCTCGCCCTTAAAAAGATCGTTGAGAGGGAGAAATTTGACTTCTATACGATCCAGTCCTATCCGGGCATTGCAGAGGACTTCTCCGCAACGTGCTTCGCCCAGTCGATGATGCTCGAAGATGGTTACGGCACATCCACACTGAGTGATTTCAATACCGCACTTACAACCCTTCTCATTACAAAGCTGAGTCATGAACGGGTCTATTACGGTGATCTCCAACACATAGACAGGCACAACAATGAGATAAAGATCATCGGTGACGGGGCATGCCCACCTTCACTAGCAGGAAAGCTTGGACCTGCCGGATTTGCAGAGCATGGTGTTCCAACCGAGGGAAAGGCCGGAGGACTCTCGGTACGTCTTATCTGCAAGGTAGGGGAGGGTGTCCTCGCACGGCTCGGAAGAGTAGAGGGTGAGTTCGAGATGATCGTCGCCTCTGCATCAATATTCGAACCCCCTGCTGACCAGGTTGAAGAACGGCTGAACGAGTGTGCTCTACCATTCTGGCCACATGGATTCGTCACCGCCCACTGCGATATAGAAAACCTGATACAGCACTGGACAAATGAATACGCATGCCTGGGATACGGGAATGATCTGCTACCGGCACTGGTCGACTTCTGCAAGCTTACCGGCATCAAGGCCATTTTACCTTGAAAAGGAAATCTAAAATGAATGAACAGGCTGATAAACTCCTCCTTCGAGACTTTAACCCCAAGGTCATGCTCAAGAGACCTCGCCATGTTCCCCAGAGAGCCCAGTTTCCAGTGGTCGACGCCCATAACCATCTATTCACAGAGACAAAACCTGAGGAAATGATTAGAGAGATGGATCAGGCCGGCGTACATGTATTCATAAATGTAACCGGAAACACACGGTTCACCTTCGTCCATTCGGGATACACCTACCTTCCCCGAGATATCGGTTATTTTATCGATCGGTATATCAGCCCCTTTCCCGACAGATTCAAATGTTTTACAATGTCCGATTTCTCAAGCTGCCAGGACGGTGTGCTCATTAAGGACAGCCGGTTTACAGAAAGTGCGGTAAAACATCTCGAAGAGGACATCGCTCACGGCGCTTGTGGACTCAAGGTGACAAAAGAACTGGGGCTCCGATATAGAGATAGCAGGGAAAGGATCATTCCCGTTGATGATGAACGTTTATCACCAATATGGGAGAGGGCTGGGGAGCTGCAAGTCCCGGTCCTCATCCATACATCGGATCCTGCCGCACTTTTCCTCCCCATAGACCGATACAACGAACACTATCTTACCCTCATCCAGGCTCCTGACTGGAGCTTCTATGGCTCAATCTACTCAAAAGAGGAGCTTCTGGAGCAGCGAACAAGAATGGTATCTCGGCACAAAAATACCACTTTCATCTGTGCCCATATTGCAAATTACCCTGAAGACCTCGATTTTGTCGCATCCTTTTTAGAGAATAATCCCAATGTCTATGTCGATATATCGGCCCGCATCGATGAACTCGGAAGACAGCCCTACTCCGCACGGGAATTTATGATACGCTACCAGGACCGCATTCTCTTCGGAACCGACATGCCGGCAAAAAGAAAAATATACCGGAGCTACTTCGAATTTTTAGAGACCCGGGACGAATACTTCGATTATCCCGACTATGTGGGCGAGTATGGGAACAACAGGTGGGGCATCTTTGGTCTTGGTCTCCCCGATAGCGTATTGAAAAAGATCTACAATACAAATGCCTGCAGCATTATACCGGGTCTGACGGTGGGTAAAGTTTAACATAACATTGAGATGCAGGAGTCATAATCGTTGAGCATTAAAAAGCTGAATGAACTCCGTATTGATACGGTAAAATTCGACATTACTCCCGAATATCCCGTATCACTCCTCGGTTATTTCAACGAGAGGCTTTCAACCGGTGTTTTGGATCCGCTCTACTGCAGAATTGCCGCATTGGAGAGTGCGGACAAACGACTACTCTTTATACAGATTGACAGCTGTCTCATTCCCACTGAAGATGCCGAAGCACTGAGAGAGAGGCTTTCACAGACAACAGCCTTTAAAAAAGAGGAGATACTGATATGCACCTCCCATACCCATACTGCTCCTGCTCTCACCGATTTTTTCGAGGCAAAAAGAGAAACACCCTACTGCGAAAAACTCCTTACAGCCATTGTAGAAAAAACAACTGCCCTTCATCCAGAGCTGGCATGCACCGTTAAGGTTGCAAAATCTTCTGCCGAGGGATTGTCAGCCAACAGGAGATGGATCATGTCCGATGGAATGGTCCAAACCAATCCTCCGAAAGGTTCAACTCAGCGCGTTCGCCCCGAGGGACCGGTGGACCCTGAGATACAGATCATAGGGTTTTACAAGCCCGACGGTTTACCGGCGGCCTTTTTTGTCAACATTTCCAATCATACGGACACTGTGGGCGGGAATGATATATCGGCGGATTGGCCCGGCGCGATGGAACGCTACCTGGACGAATGGTTGGGATCCGAGACTCCCATCTTCCCGTTTATAGCCCCGCAGGGAAACATAAACCACTTTGACTTCGATTCAACACGAAACCAGACCTGTTATAGAGAAACCCTTCGAATTGGCAAGGCCTATGCCCGGGAAGTTATACGGGCTCTTTCCTCCATAAAGGAGGTGAATGGTTTCCCCCTTTCAGCAAACCTGCGCTATCTGGACATCCCGCCCCGTGAGGTTCACCAAGAAGAGCTCAACCATGCGAAGGTAGTAGTTCAAAATGAGACAGCTCAAAAAAACCGGGGACAACTGACTGCAAAGGAACTGGCAGAGGGAAATCCTCGTGTGAAACAGCTGTTTGCAGAAGAATTACTCCGGTTTTACAGGAATCGGCCACCAGCTTACCGTGTACCCCTTCAGTTGATACGCATTGGGAGCATCTCATTCTGCGCAATTCCCGGCGAACCTTTTGTCGAAATCGGGCTTAAACTCAAATCTTTGGGAGGATCAAATCCAATTATTCCAGTTACACTCTCAAATGGTTACTTCGGCTATATTCCATTGGAGGAATGCTTTTCACGGGGTGGTTACGAGGTTCTCTCCGGTCCACAAAACTGTCTCTCAAAAAAAGCAGAAAAAATCATTCTCTCGGAATTCATGAGTTTGCTCAATCTGGTTTAGCAACAACAGAATTAAATAAGAGCTTACAGGGAAACAAGTCCAATGATCTCTTTTGCTATGTCTTCAATAGGCCTGTAGCTCAAATCGAATACGGGCCACCGCTTTCCATCATTCGATAGCTCCCTGCAGTATTCGAGCTCATCATTGATACTCTTCAGATCGGTATACCCCTTTATGTGAGGATCACCAAGCTTCCTGATTCGCTCCAACCTTCTCTTCTGCAAAAGATAGGGATCGATGACAAGACAGAAGACCTTGTATGGATTTTTTTCAAAATATTCCGGGAGCTCCCGGCCCATCATAATAGGTATATTCGATACCTTCCATCCCATATAGGCGAGATACACCGAAAGCGGGGTCTTGCCAACTCTCGATGGACCGATCAGGATAATATCTGATTTTTCAGCCGTATCTGAGCCTCTTCCATCATCGTGCTTGATCGTAAAATCAACCGCATCGACCATCCTGAAATAATCACGATTGAATTTATAACTCAGACCCGGACTCTCGAGAGGTACCATCTGGAGGAATTTCTGCATTGTCGATATCAGTGGCCCAAACAGGTCAACCGCAAGAATGTGATTGTCTATACAGAGCTGATGCAGCAATCGCCGGTGGGCTTTCGACACTATCGTATAGACGATCATACCCGATTCTGCTTTAACACGGTCGATAAGCTCGTATATTTTCGCTTCGTTCGTTACATCCCGTACGGTTTTGAACTCAACAGTCGATTCCTCAAATTGATAGGCCGCCGCCTGCAGCACCTGCTGTGCAGTTCTTCCCGTACCATCAGATACGATCCACACTATCTTTTTCAGATTGCCCATAAGACCAGCTCCAGACACTCCGAGCTCCCCATGGAAAGGGCTCTCAAATGTTTGGTATGGCTATCTTTTTTTCCTTGCCGGTTGACATATCCTTTTCCGTGACTTTTCCTTCGGTAATTTCCTCTTCTCCGAAAATAAGAACTTTTTTCGCACCGACCTTTGATGCACGGGCCATCTGCTTTTTCAATGAAGTACTGTTATAGGAGAACTCCACGACATTTCCCTTTTTCCTGAGAAAACGTGCAGTTTTGAGCAGGAGGGGCAACTCTTTCTCGCTTATCCGAACGAGAAAGTAATCGATATTTCTGCTGTAGGCAGGGTACAATCCCTTTTGTTCGAGAATCTCGCCGAGCACAACGTCACCCATACCGAAACCGCATGCAGGGATCTCAACCCCGGAAATCTCGCGGAGCAGGTTGTTGTATCTTCCCCCCCCACAGACAGCGCGCATTTTCTCGCTCCTGTCGAATATCTCAAAGACGATTCCGGTGTAGTAGTCGAGACCTCGCACAATGGTAGGATCAAACTGACAAAAATCGGCAATCCCAGCTGATTCGATAAGCGAAAAGAGTGAACGAATGGCAACTTTCCCGGCATCCCCACCCCTTACCTTCTCCAGATCGACCACATTCTTCAGCGTGAGATAGGAATCCACCCCCTTCCTCATGTCGGAGTTCAGGTTCACACTATCGAGTGCCTCGGCTGTTTGCTCTGTACTTAGTTTCCGCGCATTATCGATTATCTTGTAAAGTGGTTTCTCCTCCTTTTTTTGTATACCGAGCTCTGTAAAATACCCAGAAACGAAATCCCTATTATTGATCTTTACAACGAAGTCTTGGGGCGTCAATCCGAGATTCACCAGTGAATCGACTGCAACGGCGATGACCTCGAGATCCGCAGTTTCCGATGCTTCACCTATGATATCGACATTCAGTTGAAAAAACTCCCTGAGCCTTCCCTTCTGTGGCCTCTCATAACGCATACAGCGTGGTATGGAAAACCATTTGATCGGCTTTGTAACCTGGTTCTGTATCTTTGCAACCATTCTGGCGAGAGAGGGTGTGAGCTCGGGCCTCAACGCGAGCATACGACCACCCCTATCTGGAAAGTTATAGAGTTGACCCACGATCTCATCTCCTGATTTGATCTTGAACAACTCGAGGGTCTCCAGAATCGGGCTATCGAACTCCTC
>CAYFYU010000129.1:0-9789 GCA_964347455.1 uncultured Spirochaetota bacterium
TTGGCAACCTCTGCATTTCCTTCGTACACTGCTATCATTAATACAGAAATTCCACCTTTGTTCTGTGCGAGAACATATGCTCCTTTTTCTATCAGTAGCTTTGCAACCTCTGTGTGTCCTTTTTTCAATGCTATAATTAATGCCGTATTTCCATTAATGTCCTTTGCGTTAACATCCACCCCTTTTTCTATATACTTATTTACAGTGGTATAATCACCTCTATATACTGATTTATTGAACATGAAAGTTGCACAACCACCAGTAATAATCAATAAAGCAAAAACAAGTATTAAGATAACAGCAATAGTTTTGATATTCATTAAAGAGCCTCCTCTCCCATCTTATATTACATAGTAATCAAATCATTCTCCTGTCAGTAAAAGATATAAGCATCATTGATCTATCGCAACAGCCTCAATAAGCAACTGATATGATGTGATCTTTGTCAAGCGTGTTTTAATCTCTAATCTCTTCTTTTTTACCGTTAGTTAAAGGTAAGGGCAGAGAAAACTTTTTGCGACGATTGATCAGATTGTTATACGCGGATTGGTTACCACATGACAATAGATTCTTCGGGAGCTACCTCTGTCTTGAAGCAGGATCAGTCCGAAGACTACCTTAAAGTTGCTTCGAGGATCCCCCTTTCGGACTACCAGATCGAGTACACTTTCTCTGGTCCACCAACTTAATTTATAGGAATTTTTATAATTCGAGATTCGTCAACATAGGCAAAAAAACCGTGAAAAGCTCCCGCTTTGACTATGAAATATTCAAGAATGCTTTTCCTACCGAAAAACGACAGCCTTCTTGTGAATATGCTATCCGTCATAAAACATGCTGTCAAGAATGAAGAAAATATGAAGTTTCTAGGGCATTGCTGAAAATATGGACAGGCATATCTCACCCTCGGTATTTATTCTCGTATTGATGTATATGCACATGAGTATCAGGAGACCTTGGTTACTTCTTTATCAAACGGTGGGGCATTGTTTCTTTTGAGGCATTCCAGTATTTTAAAAGGCAAGCCTCGTGATATCAGACCACAGACCGCTCTGGGCCGAGTTTGACACGAGTGTTAATGATGATTAGGGGGGTTTTAAGATTTTGCTACTTGTATCAAAATACATGAAAGGGTAATCGGATAACACCTGTCAGTCAAACTGGACGGTAAGAGAAAAGTCGCCGCTCTCGGTCACGGCTCCCCCTTCGACCACAATGTATACCGTTTCAGTGGTGGTGGTTTCAAATTTTACAAATGAGCTCGTGAGCTCTTCAATCGGTTCGCTGGCGTCATAGTCCGTGAATATGGTGAATTGGTCCTGATGGTAAACAGTAAGATCAATGATACCTCCGCTGCTACTCCAACTCAGTTGATAGACATTTGCATTTAAATTGATGCTATAAAGTATCATATCGCCCGGATTCAGTGTGCCGTTCTCAAGTATGTCGAGGGTCAGTGAGGTGGATCCAGAGGTGAAAATCGATCCATTCGGTTCAGTGCCTTTTCTGTAGAGATACCCGATATCACCGCTGAGATTCAGTTCCATCTGGTCGTCACTTATCTTGGTCATCTGATAAGTTACCGGCATGACTCCCTGTATATTCAATACGAGTTCGACGTCATCAGAGCTCCAAGTAGAGCCAGTTACCGGGTTTGTCTGGGCGTATTCGTCGTAAAATATGTAGTCACCGCTCGATTGTAGGTCATGTACATCGGTATGGGGTGCATATGTGCTTGTGCGAACCCACGCTCCTACAATCCATCCCTCGGCACTACCGCCATTGTCGGCACAAGTTGTTAATAAAAAGATCGTAAAAACTACTATAAAAAATACACAAGGGATTGGCCTTACGCGCTTCATGTTTTTTCTCTCCTTTTTCTTTTGTGTAATCCAGCATGGTTAATTCGAGCTATTTAGATCAATTATGATTTTATCTCACTATAAGTAATACTACAACTCCTATCAAACTTGGGAGTACCAAGGACCTTTTGACACAATCTGCAAAATATTAAATCATATTTTTAAAGATTTGGGACAAAATTGGGACAAAACTTTGAAGATCTGGTTATGTTTCGTTATAACCGACTATCCTAGGTGAAATACTCGTATGTTCCTATCTCTTTGTAGCTTCATAATTTAGTATAACCAATCATAACTTCTTATAACTCAACAAATAGTTAGAATTAGGTACACAACCCAAAGGTCGTTAGTTCAAATTCTACCCCCGTTAAGTGAGATAACCTCTTAAATCACAACGAGTTTAAGAGGTTTATATTTTTTTCCTTGCATGTACTATAAATTCTCAATGTTTTAAAATTGTCCTTGACAATAAATGAGAACCATGATAAAAATTTTATTCTATGAAAATTAATTTCATATATTAAAAATTATATCTAAATGCAAAAATCTATATACCAATAAACAAAAGAAATTGAACACTAAGTATTTCCAAAATTCTGGAATGATCAAATGGCTAAAGAAGGGTGTATTGAACGTATAGTTATTACCGGTGTAATCGCAATTATGAGAGCGAAAACATCTGATCAACTCCTCAAAGCGGCAGATGCTATTAAAGCAGGGGGCGTGAATGCAATTGAGGTGACCATGACAACACCTAATGCACTCGATGTGGTTAGCAATGCGGTGGAACGTTATGGATCCGAAGTTCTATTTGGTGTTGGTTCAGTATTGGATCCAGAGAGTGCACGGATTGCAATACTCGCCGGAGCACAGTTCGTCGTTTGCCCTACCTTAAACGTAAAAACGATAAAACTTTGTAACCGTTATTCAATACCGGTAATGCCTGGAGCTTATACTCCAAGTGAAATACTCAGGGCATGGGAGACGGGAGCAGATATTGTTAAAGTATTTCCTGCAAGTGTAGGTGGTCCTTCGTACATCAAAGCAGTCAAGGCACCTCTGCCTCAAGTTAAATTGATGCCCGTTGGAGGAGTAAACTTAACGACAACCTCTGAATTTATCCGTGCTGGATGTGATGTAGTTGCAGTGGGCAACGCTCTTGTGGATCAAAACCTACTTGATGAAAGAAAGTTCGCTACCATTACCGAAAGAGCGATCCGTTTTCGAGAGGAAGTGGAAAAGGGTCGCGCTACATAAGTAAAACATATTCTATGTATTTTATGTTATTGCGAGATAAGATCGAGGAGCTGTTGTTTGTATGACAGCAAATGATGATCGCTATAATATTCGCTCAGTTGAAAGAGCACTGAGTGTCTTGTCACTCCTTTCAGATGGCAAACAGCGTACGTTAAAAGAGCTAAGTGAAGAAATTGGTATCAACAGTAGTACGATCTTCCGTTTTCTCACAACTCTATCGAATCAAGGCTTTGTGGAACGGGATGAAAAGACAGCCAGGTTCAGACTTGGCATTGCATGTCTCGAACTGGTACGAGCGTATCATGAAAGTTCAGACGTTCGCCAAGTTGCATTCGAAGAACTCGAACGTTTACGGGACGACACAAAAGAAACAGTTCATCTGGCAGTTCTTGATAAGATGGAAGTTGTTTATGTGGAAAAGTTTCTAGGTTTGCACGCAATTGGAATCATGACTTCTCAGGTTGGCGGACGATCACCGGCGTACTGCACAGGTCTTGGAAAGGTATTGTTGGCTTTCAATGATACCAAAGAGGTTCTATCATATTTCAAAGAGAAAGGATTCCATCGATTCACAGAGAATACCATTATGGATATTCAAACATTGATGAACCACTTTGAGACTGTTCGCGTTCAAGGTTATGCACTCGATCGCGGTGAGCACGAGCCAGAGGTTCGCTGCATTGCGGCACCTATTTATAACTATACTGGAAAAGTGGTCGCTGCAATCAGCATTTCAGGACCTGCTTCACGAATGGGTTCTGTTGATAGCCAGACGGAGCTCATAAGAGAAACGCAAAAAACGGCGCATTCCATATCAATGCGTCTCGGGTACACTGGAAAAAAATGAATCTGTATCAATAGTTCGTCGCTGAGGCAGATAGCAAAGTATAGAGGTGTCTGAAATGCATGCGAAACAAATAGTGTATGACATTTCAAATGACAATCTGTCTCATTTTGCTGGGAAAGGTCCAGCATTTGTCACATATGGCGAAACAATGATTCGGGATACACCAGCCGATATGCAGCGACCTGAATGTACTCGGCACGTGTATATTTCCATGGCCGGAAGTGAATACTCACTCGCTATTCTCCTTGCCCGCTTTGGTATTCCATCGGCATATATAACCCGGGTCCCTGATAATCCCTATGGGTGGCTTCTCCGCGACACAGCTCGCGCCCAAGGTGTCATTACTGATTATATAGTTTGGGCACCAAAAACAGAGCCAATAGGACGTTTTATTTACGAAGTTGGGCGCACACCGCGCAAACATATGGGGTGGTATCAACGCATGTTTTCAGCAGCCAGCCGATTGAGCCCTGGTATGGTAGATTGGAAACAAGTGCTCAAAGATTGCAAGCTTTTTCATACGTCTGGTATCACTTTTGGTCTTGCAGCACATAGCGGGTACAAACGTAACTTCCTTTTGGAATCGTTTCAGGAGGCCTTTGTGAAGAAGGCTTCTGATTGTGTTGTTGGTTTGGACTTTAACTATCGAGCAACCCTCTGGAATGAAAAAAAGTGCGCAGAGGTTATGACACCAATCATCTCTGAACAAGTTGATATTCTCATCACAACGATCGAAGACATGGCGAGAATTTACGGCATTGGGTGTGGGAAATACAGTGCTGGTGAAATCATTCGTGGAGATATGGGTCGCATAGAGGATGAGGATATCAGATCCTTTGCTCAGGAATTACATACACGCTTCAACACTAGAATTGTTGCTGTTACCATTCGCTACCCGGATACGTTTGAACAGCACCGCTGGGAAACTGCAGTCACAGACAGCGAAGGGGGATTTTGTCGGTCTCCTGCAGTCAAACCAATTGTGCTGATGGATCGATTGGGCGGTGGTGACGCCTGGAATGGCGGATTCTATTATGGACTATTAACAGAGGGTATGAACAGGCAGGGTATTGAGAAGGGGCTTCTTGTTGGTGATGCTGCATCGAGAATAAAGCAAACCACTATGTTCGATCTTCCAATTGTCACCAAAGCTGAAGTCCAAGCCCTCATGCAGAGCGACATTTTGGGAGGTGGGAAAAGGACATCACGATAGAGTGGGGAGATGTGTAATGAAGCTCAAGGAAAAAATTGCCGTCATAACGGGAGGAGCAATCGGTATTGGAGCTGCAACAGCAAAATGCTTTTCACGGGAGGGTGCAAAAATTGCCCTGGTTGACATTAATTCTGATGATGGACAAAAAACGAAGAGAGAGATAGAAACTCATGGCGGAAGTTGCAAATTTTATCAAGCTGATATATCAGATGCAAAACAGGTGGAACGAGTTGTGAAAAAGATCCTTCAGGATTTTCCACGTGTGGATATTCTCGTCAATAATGCGGGAATCTGGCGTCCAGGGCATGTTGTTGATTTAGACGAGGCTACATGGAATGTGGTATTAAGCACGAATCTTAAGAGTGTTTTTTTGGTTTCTAAATATATTGTACCTGAGATGATGAAACGAAAAAAGGGAGTGATCATTAATGTTGCATCCGTGGCTGGATTGGTGGGTGCGCCTGGCGCTTCTGCCTACGCTGCGTCCAAAGGCGGTATCGTGAATCTCTCCCGTAGCATGGCACTCGACTTTGCACCCTTCAACATCAGAGTCAACTGTCTATGTCCTGGAATGATAGACTCAGCGCAGGGTGATACGGTTGTGAGCCACTACAAACCCGAAATGGATAGCCAGGAAGCAAAAAGAACATGGCAGCCTCTGGCGCATATAGGCACACCGGACGATGCTGCAAAAGCGGCGCTCTATATTGCTTCAGATGATTCGGCGTTCATGACTGGTTCTATTTTTGTGATCGATGGGGGACTAACTGCTCAGTAGCATCGAATCAAAGGAAAGGATATAAATTTGGGTCTCTCATCAAAGAAAGGAGGTGGTGGAAAGACACTCTACTTCAATTCATGCGGCAGTATGGGTTCATCCTATACTACATACTACTGCCTCACATGAGGCACATACAAGAAGGAGGCTGAATTATGAAAGGTAACAGATGTATCAAAGCCACATTGGGGATAATCGTAACACTACTGCTGGTGATTGGAATCGTCTCCCCAATTTTGGCGCAGGACGTGCGGGACATTATCAATGTTCCGCCTGGTTTCAAGTTCGGGGACTATAAAGAGAAACCGTGGGAGGGAACGACGATCAATGTAGCATTAGTCGCCGAGCCAAGGGCAGACGCAATTGCTAAGGTTGCCGATGAATTCACAGCGAAAACCGGTATCAAGGTCAATTTCCACATTCTCGCCTATCCGACACTGCAGGAAAAGCAGGGGGTGGCCCTCACACAGGGCACCGGAGCTTACGATGTGGTTCATGTGGATTGTGTCTGGGTCGGTCAGTATGCCGGTGAAGGGTGGACGATTCCCCTTGAGGAGTTCATCCTTCGAACTAACCATAATGTGCTTGCACTTGACGATTTCATACCGGCTGTCGTTTCCGAGCAGGGAATGTG
Source organism: uncultured Spirochaetota bacterium (assembly GCA_964347455.1). Lineage (GTDB taxonomy): Bacteria > Spirochaetota > B62-G9 > B62-G9 > DRHN01 > JAGLSF01. The sequence continues at coordinate 6,592 of CAYFYU010000129.1, forward strand.
GCAGGACAGGATCTACGGTCTTCCCTTTATCCAGGCTGTGTTCGGGCTTCACTATCGAACCGATATCTTCAAGAAGTACAACGTGAAGGTACCACAGACCTGGGATGAGCTCAGGGACACCGCAAAATTCCTACACTTGAAAGAACCCGGTGTTAATGGTATAACGTTCATGGGGAGAAGAGGTGTTCAGTTGCAGTGTACCTATGACAACATGCTCTGGTCTATGGGTGGGGACTGGTTCGACCAGAACTACCGTCCAACCATAGACAGCCGCGAAGCGGTAGAAGCTCTTGACTATTTCAAGTCCCTCATTCCATATGCACCTAAAGGGGTTCTGACGTACGATTGGGATGAGAACGCCCGTGCATTTGCTCAGGGCCAGGCTGCCATGACGATCCAGTGGCAGAATGCAGCACCGACATTCTACGACAAGAGTAAGTCAAAGATAGTCGGGAAGTTTGCCTTTACGCTTGTTCCCGGACAGAAGCAGGCTGACGGTTCCATTAAAAGAACTCCGACCTTCGGCGGGTGGAGCTTGGAGATTCCAAAGGATTCGAAGCATAAGGAGGCTGCTTGGGAGTTTATCGTCTGGGCATCTTCACCCGAGCTCGATCCTCGATTGGCATACAGTCAGCCCGGTTCACGTTTCTCAGGACTTATGGATCCCGCAATGCAGAGGCAATACATCGAGTATGAAGGTATGCTCGAATCTCTGCCTATTGCTAAGGGTCGTCCACGTATAGGTCCGTACTCGGAACTTGCAGATGCGCTTGAAGTTGCACTTTCTGAAGCTATGACAGGCAGTAAGAGTTCTTCAAGAGCACTGAGGGATGCAAACAGAAAGTTTGAGTTCATCCTGAAAAAGTGGGGCTATTTGAAATAACAATGCTAGTGAAGGGGTCGAGACCTAGTCTCGACCTCTTCACTATGAGATGGAGACCTTTTGGGTTTTTTCATATCACTTCGAGGTAAGTTGCACAAATACAGATGGGTATTCTTTGTAGCGCCAACGGTTTTTGTGTTGCTCTGTATTGTAATATTTCCCCTCATTTTTTCCCTGAGTCTTAGTTTACACGATTGGAACATTTTCAGGGCTGAAGGGTGGAAGTGGCGAGGACTTGGCAATTATGCCGATATACTGTTTTTTGACCCATACTTTCGTGAATCCATAAAGGTCACCGGTTTTTACTTACTGGGTACGGTTCCCCTCCAATTCATTCTGGGTCTCGCGGTTGCTCTGATACTGTACCGCATCATCCGTAAGATTATCGGTTTTCTACGGACAACACTGATTGTACCTGCAATCATGACACCCATTGTCGTAGGAATTATCTGGAGGCTTATGTACAACCCAGACCTCGGCATGCTCAATTATTTATTGTCATTGATAGGACTGCCCCCTGTCAATTGGACAGGTATGCCCATCTCAGCTCTTCCATCCGTTATGATGGCTGACATTTGGGAATGGACACCCTTTATGGCCCTCATCCTTCTTGCCGGATTGCAAGCGCTTCCTCGAGAGCCTTATGAGGCTGCAGTGGTGGATGGCGCATCAAATTGGCAAACATTCCGTTATATTACCTTACCTCTTCTCAGCCCCGTTATGTTGGTGTCTATACTCATCCGACTGATGGATTCCTTTAAAACCTTCGATTTGATCTTCGTCCTTACACAGGGGGGTCCTGGTATGAGTACAGAAACGATGAATTATTACACCTATCGTTATGGATTTAAATTTTTTCACATGGGATACGCCTCAGCTCTCTCATGGCTTCTCGTCATAATTGTTACGGTGATCTCAATAATTCTGGTCAGGACCATACGTTCTCGTGGAATATATGCGGCAGAGGAGTGATTGATGCAGTACAGAATGGCAGGGAAAATTAAAAAAATTCTTTTTGTTTTAATAACGGTAATTATATTTGGCTTTATATTATTTCCACCAATAGTTTTGTTTTTAACCTCAATTAAAACAGAACTTGATGCTCTCAGCTTTCCGCCAAAGTGGATATTCCAACCGACGGTACAGAATTATGTGGACATATTCAGGACCTCACCTCTCTTTCGTTTTCTGTTAAACAGCATTATAGTCGCGAGTACTAACACAGCCCTGTCACTTGGATTAGGTTCATTAACAGCCTATGGACTTGCACGTTTTAAATTCAGAGGATCGGAAAACTTGTCATTTTGGATTCTTTCAATAAGAATGATGCCACCCGTTGCAGCTATTATACCAATCTACATTATTATGAAAAAGGTGAGGCTTCTCGATACGCCATGGGCTTTAATCATTATATATCTGACCTTTAATCTTCCTTTTGTTGTTTGGATGATGAAGGGCTTTTTTGAAGATATACCCCGTGCAGTTGAAGAAAGCGCTCTAATCGATGGATGTTCTGAATTTGCAGTGTTTCGAAAGATTGCCCTCCCCCTTGTGTCACCTGGCCTGGCTGCAACTGCCATACTTATTTTTATCTTTTCGTGGAACGAATTCTTATTCGCTCTGATCCTCACAGGTACGAGGGCTGTGACGCTCCCTGTTGGCATCATAGGTTTTATGAAGGAAACGGGGATTAACTGGGGATACATGACTGCAGGTGGTATGCTTGCACTTGTACCTGTTGTGATTTTCACTATACTCGTGCAGAAACATCTGGTAAAAGGGCTCACTATGGGAGCATTGAAATAGGTGTCATTTTTCCAAGCTGAATGTGCATTGAATTGAGAGAAGGAGTGAGATTTATTTAAATTCTTTTGGGACGAAATTGGGACTATACTTTTATTTCCAGGTTATATTTCGTTATAACCGGTTATACTGGGTGGAATATTCGAATTTTCCCATCTCTTTGTAATTTTATAACTCATAATAAAGGCACTTTGTCAAAGACAAAACTTTCCCCATGATGCTGGCAAGCAGCAGTTTTTCCGTATGCAAAGTAACGCCGACCAGTGCCGTAATTCACTCGCCCTCCCTGACTCGTCATTTCGCTATTCGGTGGAAATTCGTACTGAACCTGCACCAAACTCATAAAGGGGATTGATACAGAGGTCGTCCTGTTACCCTCTGTACTGATAACCCCACAGCAGGAGTATCAAACCCAGAAACGTATCGGTACCCGACCGGCCTCATTCTCAGAGTACAGGGATCTCACCGAGCCCCAGTTATATAGGAGATACCGCCAGGGGCAGTTCGGCAAC
>CAYFYU010000130.1:0-9778 GCA_964347455.1 uncultured Spirochaetota bacterium
CTTCATTATACTGTTTCATCTTCCTGTAGCAATTTCCGGTGTTTGTAAGGACGATAATATCACCGCTCTGAAATTCAAGAAGCTGGTGCCAGTATGAGAGAGACTGCCGGTAGTTTTTATTCTCAAAATAGAGATGTCCGAGTCCTGCCAGCGCATAGGGATTCTTCGAATCAATGGAAAGTGCGGCAGTGTACCGTTCGACCGCCTTTTCAAACTGTCCTGTTTTTCTGTAGGTATCTCCCAATCTGGTGAGAACAGCAATGTCAAACTCATTTTCACTGTAGGAAAGGTATTCTTCCCAGATATCTATGGCCTTTTGGAATGCTCGCGAACCCCTGTAGGTGTCGGCAAGACCGATGAGGGCAAACTTGTTTATCGGATCGGTAATGAGTGCCTTTTTGTAATACTCTTCAGCGGATACGAATTCCCGCTGTGCCCTGAAGACGTCTCCGATACCGACGAGAGCATAAATATTTTTCTTTTCAATCTCGAGAATTTTCCGAAACTCGCTCTCCGCTTCTTTGAGACGTCCCGCCTTCAGGTGTTGGTATCCCGCTTTTGACATCTCTGGAATTCTCTGCCAGAGTTCGTGATCCTTTTTGAACTTTTTCATCTGAACTATTTTCCTGTTTCCTATCCTCCTTTAACCATTTTTTGATAATTTCAGCCATACGTTCGGTAAGCTCACGTATTCTCTTTTCATATTTGGCTTCGAGGTAAAAGTGGAAGGCCTTTAAGGGATTTTTTTCATCAAAGTAATAGTAGTCCCCGATACGTATGAGTCCGTCTTTATATGCGGTTGTTGTATAAATTTTCGCAGCTTTTTCAATCTCTCCCTTGTTATAGAGCTCGTTACCCTTTCTTATCAGGATAATTCGCTCTTTAGGTGTCAGCACCCTTTCCACTATGCTAATGTATACTATTTTCCCTTTTTTTGCAACCTTGATAGGAGAAGGCATTTGCACGAATGGTAAAGTTAAGAGGGGAACTTCTGATATTAATCCCCTATCGTATGAAAAATACCAATTTTCAGCAAATACATATATAATACAGATATTGCACAGTTTTTTTCCTTCTACGTACAGAACCTACAGGAAGTTGCCGTACTCCAATGAGTCGTGCTGTGAGGTCGGTATGAAAAACCTGTTTTTGGATAGTGACAGTCTGCGTGCTCGCAAGGTTGTTATTGAGAATGAAAACTACCACTACCTCAAAAATGTTCTGAGGATAAAGAAGGGCGACCTTTTCAATGCTGTTATCGACTGTACATGCTACTGTCTCGAGGTGTCGAGCATTCTTGACGACAGAATTGAGTGCAAGGTTCGGGAACAGAGGGTAGCCCGCAAACTGAAAGAGGTGGACATATCGGTGTACCAGGGCTTGTTGAAGGTAAAAAAAATGGATATGGTCATCGCAAAGCTCAGTGAAATGGGGGTGAACAGCTTCCATCCTCTTATCACTCAGCGAACAGTTCCCCGAGATATCGGTGAAAATAGAATGAATCGATGGATGAAATTGGTTCGAGAGAGTGCAAAAATCACGGGTTCTGAGTCCATCATGCGTATTGCTACACCCACTGAACTGGATGTGGTATTGAAAAACTTGAAGAAAGCTGGGAATACGGTTATCATAATTTTCAGTACTGAAAGTGTCCAATTCGGACTCAGGTCATATCTGGAAACGCTTGAGCCCAAAGGGAAGTTCAATTTCCATCTGTTTTTTGGTCCGGAGGGCGGATTTTCTGAAAGGGAGATGGAGTCAGTACTAGCACTCAATGCTGTTCCCGTGACCATGGGATCATTTATACTCAAATCTGAAACAGCTTCAATTGTAGGAACAGGTTTCATCCGTCTCTTTTTCTCTTTATAAAAGGTTGAAGATGAGCAGGGAGAGAATACTTGGAATTCCCTTTGACAGCATCACTATGGATGGTGCGCTTCACAAAATCGAGACAATGTTGCGGGATGAGAAGACCCATGTCGTGACCTTTCTCACCTTGCCAACGCTGATGTTTGCACGTAAAAGTAAATTCATCCGAATATTTTTAGAAGACGCAGATTTGATTGTACCCTGTGGCAAATATGTACTGTGGGCAGCCCGGGTTTTAAAGCGTACTGTTGAGGAAATAATCGATCCATCCCTATTCGTGAAGACACTTATGATACAGTCAACAGAATTGAGTAAAAACGTATACCTGTTCGGGGGAAAAAATCGTACTATAGACCAGGCATTTGACAATCTAAAACGGGAGATACCGCGACTCTTCGTAATCGGAAGACATCGGGGTAATTATTCTCGTAAAGCACATGAAGACGTGGTGCTCTCAATAGGTAAGGCATCTCCCGACTATTTTTTTATAGGACTTGGAACCCCATTTGAAGAGCGATGGGTTGAACTGCACAGGGCAAAAATTCACGCAAGATTGATAATTCTCATTGGTGGGCTGTTTGATGTATTTGCGGGCAGTATGAGAAAGGCCCGCTCATATAAAGACCTGCTCGGGCGTACCGATCCTGTGAAGAGTGAAATTCCCCAACCCTATCCAATTCGTAAATTATGGTGGGTTCCAGTATTCATATTCGGTGTCTTTTTCGAGAAAGTATTATGGAAGCATTGATGATGAAAAAACTCAGTGTTGTCATAATGGTGAAGAGGGAAGAACCGGGATTACTTGCCATATCGGATGGAAGATCTAAGTCGATCATCCCGGTATTTGACGGAGCAAGAATAATAGATTACTATTTAGCACCTTTTGTTGCTCTGGGTTTTAAAAGCATGTTTGTCGTGCTCCAAAAGGATATGACCCCGGTGATGGACCACATAGTTTACCATTACAGTGCTGGCAAAGTAAGAATGCTTCAGGAGTCGAATGCGCTGCTAAAGCTGTTCAAAATGCAAAAAATTGAGAAGATGCTCTTTCTCAGAGCTGATGTAGTTTTCCTTGCCGATTGGGCAAACATAATTGAGAGACTTTTTTCGCTTGATATGGATAAAGTTGAAATTATTGGCGAAGATGGAACGATCATCGGATATTACATTCAGGATACGGAATACTTTGGAAAGCTCTGTAATTGGTGCGCGGAACAGGACCAGAGCAGTTGGGAACTTGATCAGGCCTGGTCTTCTATTAGAAATTTTCTTGAACCAAAAACAAAAAAGCTCAAGTGCACAGGTCACATTTTCGGATTGAGAACGGTAGTTGAATATTATGAAGCTCATTTTAAGCTTCTTCGAGACATGGAAATGTACCTTTCCGCACTTTCATCGCTGCCCGGGTTTGAAGGATCAAACAAGAGTGGATCGCAGATTGGAAATTTGGGTGTCGTTAAAGACTCCATCCTATCTCAGGGTTGTTCCATTGATGGCAATGTTGAGCATTCGATACTCTTCTCTAATGTTCGGGTGGGGAAAAATGCACAGGTGATGAATTCAATTGTGATGGAAAACAACTATATTGGCGAAGATGCGGTTGTATTGAATTCCATCATCTGTGATTCATCCGAATTTTTTGCGAAAGTGGCTCCGAACATAGGCGATGGAGCCCACATTGGTGAGAATGATAGAACGGGATCCAACAGCGAATCGCCAGATTTTATTCGCAAGGGTATAACGTTGATTGGTAGAAATGTGGAGATCCCAAAGGATTTCAAGGTTTCGAGAAACTGTTTTATCGCTTCGAATATTGACCGAACAGCACTCAAAGGAATGGAAATGGTAAAACCAGGTGATTCCGTGCTTATTTCATAAGAGGTAACGAAAGACTTCAGGAGGTATCGCTTCAGTCATGATACGATTCAATAAGCCGACGATCGATAGAAAGGATTTGGAATCCGTACTGTACTGTATGATCACGGATGATTTAACACCGGGGGTATATGAGAAGGAATTCAGAGCGCTGCTCAGCAGAACACTCGGTTTGGCCCACACGATCGCTTTTAATAATTACATTCAGCCTTTTGAAACTATCTTTGCCATAATTGGAGTATCGCCGGATGATGAGGTCATTCTTCCAAGCTTTGCGAGGTACAGAATCTATAATGCTGTGGTTGCGTGTGGTTTGAAACCGGTACTCGTCGATATAGAAGAAGATTCTCTCCTTCCTCTATATGACAGAATATCTGAAAAGATAACGAACCGTACAAGGTGTCTAATTATTCCGCAGATGTTCGGCATCCCCAATGACCTGTCGAATTTCGCGGACTTTGGTCTTCCCATAGTAGAGGATCTCGATGGTGCGCTCTGTTCGAAGATCAACGGTACTGCCATTGGGAGTTTTGGAACCTTTGTTACGCTGAACTTAAGCGATGATTCGCTTATTACCACTGGAAACGGTGGATTGCTCGCCTCAAACCAAAAAGAGCTGAGGGAAGTTATTGAAGGATTAAAAAATGATGAGTCGTCTTTTGACTACATTATGAGTGATTTTAATGCATCCCTTGGAATTTCACAGCTCAAGAAACTCGAAAAAAACTGGGAACGGAGACGCCTGATAGGGGCATATTACGACAATGCTGTGATGGCTTCAAATGGTTCACTGATAGGGAGAAAGGGTGGTCAGGAACTTTGTTTTTCAAGCTATGTTGTAAAAACGGAGACACCGATTGAAGATGTAATTCGTTTTTTTAAACGCTCCGAAATACCGGTGCGGCGTGGAATTGATATGCCCCTTCACCGCCATATGAATCTGAATGTGGATCAATTTAGGAAAACCGAGGAATTGCACAATAAAATCGTCATTTTACCGATCTATCCCACACTCGATAAGGCGACAGTGGAGAATGTTGCAAAAGGGATCAGAGCGATACTGTAGAGGAAAAAAAGATATTCATTTACCCAAACGTGAGTTAGATTTGGGCAGCGTAGAGAGAATTACGAAATAAAAATGTACCATAACCTGTTCATAGGATAGAGGACGAGTATTGTGAAACTGGTTGGAATTGTGCGAAAGTATAAAAGCACAAAAGCAGTAAAGACATCGAATGTTCTGATAGACTATTTGAAATCTATTTCCATCGACTATATTGTCATCTATTCTAAGCGCGACGCCATAGAAAAATCGCTTCAGGATCTCATTCCAAAATGCGATCTCTGTGTAACCTTTGGTGGGGATGGCACGCTCCTCTATGCTGCGAGGGTTTTTTCACGGTACAACGTACCAATCGTGGGAATCAATCTCGGCGGTCTTGGATTTATTACGGAGTTCAAAGAGGCAGAGGTGCTTGAGTGCGTAGAGTGTTTCATGAATGGATTTCACAGTTTTGAAGAGCGCATGATGATTGATGTCAATATATACCGCCAGGATCAGGTTTTAAGCACCTCGACCGGATTGAATGATCTCGTTATTTCCTCCGGTGGCATTTCCCGTCTGCTCGAGTTTGAGGTCTCAAGCAATACTGCGCTTATCGGTATTTACAGGGCTGACGGAATCATTGTATCGACTCCTACGGGATCGACTGCATACTCACTGGCTGCTGGAGGTCCTATACTCGATCCGACGATGAATGCTTTTATAGTCAGCCCGATCTGTTCTCATTCACTCGGCGCACGGCCATTGGTCGTTCCATCGGAGGATACCGTTCGGGTGAAGGTGCTTTCGAAAAACCGCGCGGTAACAGCGACTGTAGATGGTCAAATAGGAATTGAGCTGCGAGATGGTGACGAGATAAGAGTTATACGTTCAAAAACATTGACCAAGCTGGTCTCAGTAGGCAAGCGAAGTTTCTACGATATCATTAGAGAAAAGCTTGCATGGAAGGGATAAGATGCTGAGAGAGCTTTACATCAAGAATTATGCCCTCATCGATGAAATAGTTATGAAGTTCAGTAATGAGCTAACCGTACTCTCCGGCGAGACGGGGGCGGGGAAGTCGATTATAGTGGGCGCGCTGAACCTTATTCTCGGGGAAAAGGCGAAGACCTCGACTATACGGTCCGGGAGCGACCAATGTACCGTTGAAGGTCGTTTTCATGTTGATGCCGATCATCCTGTACAGGAGATTTTGGAACGCAAGGGTATTGGAAATAGCGGCCATATAGTGATACGAAGAGTAATAACCCGTTCGGGCAATTCAAAGTGCTTTGTCAACGGTCTACAGGTTGCAGTGAAAGATCTCCAGGAAATAACCAATATTCTCATCGATATACATGGGCAGCACGAGCATCAATCTCTTCTGAACGTTCACAATCACCTCTTCCTTCTCGATCACTATGGAAAGCTTCAAAAGGACTTGTCCCTCTTTCAAAGAAGCTACCGGATCATGCTTGATATTCAAGACAGAATAGAACGGCTGAGAATAGACGACCGGGAAAAAGAGAGAAAGATCGATATTCTGAAGTATTCGATTAAGGAAATTGAATCCGCCGAAATCACTGAAGGAGAGGATGAAGAATTAGAAAAAGAGTACAGGATTTTAAAAAATTATGAAGAGTTAGTTTCTGCTGCCGGTGCAACCCACAATTTTCTAAAGGCCAACGAGTCATCTGCCCTACCGCTACTCGATGAAGCGATAGCGGAATTGTCAAAGATAAGGGAATATTCATCTGATATCGGTGTCATTCTCGATAATCTCGAAACTGCCAAGATATCTATCGAAGAATGTGCCTACAGTCTACAGAGCTATATCGAGGGCATTGCATATGAGCCAGGGAAGATCGACAGGATACTCTCACGCATCGAACTCATAAAGGGTTTGAAGAAAAAGTATGGCGAGACGGTACAGGAGATAAAGGAATACGGTGAAAAGTGTGCGCAGGAACTACTCAGTCTCGAATCGAATGAAAAAACCATCAGGGAGCTTAACTCTCAGTTAATTGAAGAAAAGAATCGGGCTCACAAATATGCGATAGCACTATCCGCTCAACGGCGAGTTGCTGCAAAAACCCTTGAAGAGAGCATTATGAAGGAACTCTCCTATCTGAGTATGGGGAAGGCGAGATTCTCTGTGAACCTTACCTATAGGGAGACTGATACGGGAACGGTGAATATAGATGGAAAGAGCTATGAGCTTTTTGCCCATGGACTTGACCGTGTGGAGTTTATGATCACGACAAACGTTGGTGAACCGCTCATGCCCCTCAAGAATGTGGCCTCTGGGGGTGAGCTCTCACGAATAATGCTTGCGATAAAAACCGTTCTGGGAAATGTCGATCCCATACGAACTTTCGTCTTTGATGAAGTCGATGCTGGAATTGGTGGAAAAGTTTCATGGGCTGTCGGCAATCGATTAAAGGAGCTCTCAGAGTTGAAGCAGATACTCTGTGTTACCCATCAAGCTCAGATTGCTTCGAGAGGGGATCTCAATGTGCGTGTCGATAAGATAAACAGGGATGGGAGAACCTTTACAGCAGTGAAGGTTCTCGACGGCAGAGAAAAGGTCGAGGAGATTGCACGTATGATAAGTGGAAAGACCATAAGTGATACAGCACTGAAACAGGCTTATGAAATGATAAGAGAAACTTGATGTGAGTGGGATCTGTTTTTTGCTATTTAGAAGTATAAGCTGTATATTATATTATATAGAAGAAACACTTAAAAGTCGCTGGTGAAAAAGCGTGGAGGTATTTTGAAAAGATTGCTGGCATTAACGGTCATACTCATCCTTTTTGGGGTGTCTGATGCGCTTTCCGGTAATAAAATAATGGAGATCTATAATTCTATTTCAGCAATGTCAAAAGAGAATACCCCCGCATCGTATAAGGTGAAAATTGAAAACGACAATTTCAATGCTGCTCTTGCCGATCTTCCCGAGGATATTCTTACTGGGAAAGGTAAACCCACTGTTCAGGTTTATTTCAATCGAGGGGAAGGTGTACGGATCATTATTGAGAATATCAAAATAGAATACGCGTCACTTTTTTCAATGTATGAGGAATATTTTAAATTTTCCGGTATCTCAAAGGTTCAGAATCCGTCTGAATTCAAAGAGATTATTGACAAGGATAAGGTGAGCTTTCTCGAAGAGGATGGCAATACGGTTGTGGTAAAGGCCTGGGATCCTGACAAAGAGGAAAAGGACAACAACTTCGCTCTGTTTACACTCGACAAGAATAAATGGGTGATTAGAAAGGCAGTGTACTATCTAGATGGGAATCCATACGTGCAGGCTGAAAACAGGTACAAGGTTTTTGGAAAGTACTATATGCCCTATGAAATTGTACTGACGAATCTCGTAGAGAATTCAATCGATACTTTTATATTTACCAATTATCGTTTTAATCAGTAGTGTCTCAAAAGAGCCATTTCCAATAATAAAAAATCAGGGGGGATATGCCATGGGTGATATTCCTGATCCATCAGGAGTTATGCCTATTCCTGAAGAAAATATATACGGAATCGGTGTTGCCGGACCCCCGGCAGAACAGCCGGAGGAGCCACCTGTAGAGGAGGTAATTCAAAAAGAGAACACCGAAAATGGCAATGATGCAGTTGGGAGAAATATTGACATAGAAGCTTAGGTTTAGGCTAATGACAATTGATAAAGATAAAAAGGAGCAATACAACGAAGAGCTATCCAAGCTCAAGATAAAGGTAGACGAAGTTAATCGGAAGATCAAGTATCTTGAATCAAAGAAGGATGGTAATGAGAACCTCAACATGATCCAGATAGCATCGCACTATGTGGATCTCGTTTCCTTACATTGTGCTATGACCGATCTCAGTCTGAACCTTCTCGGTTATAAAAACGAATCGTATCTCGATGTTGGGAGAAAAAGTATATACAAGGCACTAATACTGTTTGAGGGTATCGTTTCGAGTGCCGTGGATCTACCGCTCGGTGAAAATTATGAGCTTTTAAGCTCACTTAAAGGATTATCCGACAAGGAACGTTTGAAACTAATCAGAAAAATCGGCTTCACCATTTCCCTCCTTCAAGACAGGTATGGTGATAATTCAAAATGGCGATGGAGTTTTGTTGAGATTGAGGGGAGGTATACAGTTATTGCGAAGAACATGTTTAATTTTCGGGTCTATCAGGAGAAGAATAATCCAAACCTTGAAGGATTTGACGAACGTTATGATTATCTGCTTCTCGTGAAAGATCTGATCATAAAATCGAGTAACAGGTATCGAGAAAAGTATGAGCTGACAAACCGTTCGCCGGAGGATATGAAAAAAGCCATTGACTTCCTCCGTGCCTTGAAAAGAATACATATTCTCTTCAAAGAGCACAATGAGGTACAGAATTTGTCAAAACGTATTGAGCTCTGGTCGCAAAAGTTAGAGATGGACATGAAGGAAAAAGAGAAGCAGTTGAAAAAGAGTACCATAACGAAGTTGGATAAAGAGAGGCGGAGATAATGTTTCCTCTTGCTATTATCGTTACTGATTTAAGCCCCTGTTGGTAATCCTAAGAACCTGTTGTATGCCCTGCCGATTTCGGTGACCATTCATGTTGTTGTGCTCATTTCCATTATTTACCTCGTGGGTTAGGTAAAATTAGTTGTTAGGGGAAATGGCGTTTTACCTGGCTGAATGAAATTTTGTTTATCCCCTGTTAATAAAAGTTGGACACATTTTTTGCTTGACATATTTGAGAAAATATTATAATATTGGATGTTTTATCTTATAAAATTCTACCATAATTATAATATTTATAATAGTAACTGATATCGGTTTGGAGTGGTCACGTACAGCAGGTGAGGTAAATATGGGTACAGATTACAGGGAAGATATGAAAAATGCTCTCCTTGAAAAAGAACTCAATCGTATGTTGACGATTACTGAAGCTGCAGACCTCCTTGGTGTGAGCTGCACATCTCTGCGCCGTTATGCAAATGA
>CAYFYU010000131.1:0-8136 GCA_964347455.1 uncultured Spirochaetota bacterium
GGCTTCGTCGAGACTCCCTGCTGCAACGGATCTCCTGGTAGACTTTCTCGATAGAGATGGTCTCATGGTCGAGCTGATACAGAGTGAGCTCAAGGCACATTCAGAAGATGAGAATATTCGAATTTTAATTGAGAGAATGAAGGACGGTGGTAAAAGGCTGAAGGAAAAGATCTCCGATACCTTCAAGATGATGGGACTGGCGGCAAAACCAGCACTGGTTCATCTCCTCGAATCGCAGCTTACCTCACTCAAAAGCTACGCCAGTGAAATACTCGACGCCATTGGCGGCACAGAGAAAGAAATTGTAAAGCTGAAGCATCGGGATCCTATGGTCAGGCGTGAGGCATCACAGGTTCTCTCACTCATTGGCACGGTCAAAGCCTTCAGGGGGCTTGTCATGGCCTCGAGGGATCCCGATCGTGAGGTAAGGATAAATGTCGTGAAAGCCCTGGAAAAGCTTGAGACCGCAGAGGGGAAAACCATACTGAAGAGCCTGGAGGACGATCCAGACGGAAAGATAAGAAAGTACACCCATTGGGCACTGGAACGACTGAAGGCCAAGGAACTGGTATAATGGATCAGATAAACAGATGAAATCCTGACTTTATTTTTTTCCTTCTTCACTCTCCATACCTCAGCCTTCGCCAGGTACTGGTCCATGATAAAGGCGAGCAGTGCCGCTGCAATCGCCCCTTCCAGTACAAAGGCTGGATTCTCCCGCACCAGTCCTGAAATGATGGGAGTCCCGAGCCCACCGGCGCCAACGACCGCCCCAACCGTTGCCGTACCTACATTGATAACTACCGAAGTGCGTATTCCGGCCATGATAACCCTGAGAGAGATCGGAAGCTCTATTTTGAAGAGGACCTGTGCCCGAGTCATTCCCATGCCAGTAGCCGCCTCAATGAGGGTAGGCGGCACGGACTCAATTCCGGCTATGCTGTTTCGAATGATCGGGAGTATGCTGTAGAGAAAAAGCGCGAGTACCGTTGGTTTGAAGCCAAACCCGATAAAGGGAACTGCCAGCGCAAGTACTGCAATGGGTGGGATCGTCTGGGCGAGTGAGCTGATGTCAGTCATCAGGTTCAAGTAATCCCGTCCTGCCGGCCTCGTTACAAATATACCGATTGAAACCCCAGCGACCGTTGCACCCAGACTGGAGATTAAAACGAGGATCATATGTTCCTTGAGGAGAATGATGAGGTTGGCCCGTGGATAGATAACCTCAGATTCCGCCGGGAAGAGCGCCCGCAGAAGCACATCCATAACTTTCATATTAAGGATGAGAACAAGAAAGATCACTGTCACGATTGCGAGAGGAATCCAGCCCGAAGATCCTCTCTTCTTTAACCTTCCTTCCACTACACCTACACCTCTTCGGTAATCTTTTCTATGTCCTGCAGGCTAATCTCACCAACGATTCGCATTCCCCTTTCAACAATGGGTACAACTTTTACTCCCTCGCCGAGCATTCGTGAAAGCGCCTCCCGAAGTGTGGAATCCTTGCTTATAGCCATGTGTGTCGTCGCCAACTCTGTCATCGATTCCTCAACACTAGCGCCCTCACGGAGCATTTTTACGTTGAGCCACCCAAGCAACCGGTTGTCGGGCCCAACGACCCATGCGTAGCGGATGTCCCCCTTCCCCTTCATTGTGGTCAGTACCACAGACCGCTCTTCACCCTTGCGCACGCACACCGGTTCTCGCATAACCTCTTCAACCGCAAATCGAGAAAGACGCTTAAGGGCACGGTCCGATCCAACAAAATCATGGACGAACTTGTTTTTTGGGGCTGCAAGGATACGCTCCGGTGTATCGTGCTGGACGATACGCCCCTGCCGCATGATGACAATGCGATCCCCAATTCGTATCGCCTCATCAAGATCATGGGTCACGAATATAACAGTTTTCCTGAGCCTCTTCTGTATCTTAACGAACTCCGTCTGGAGGATCTCCCTGTTCAGCGGATCAACGGCGCCAAAAGGCTCGTCCATCAGGAGGAGGGGCGGATCCGCGGCAAGAGCTCGCGCTACTCCGATTCGCTGCGCCTCCCCGCCTGACAGCTCACTGGGATACTTATCACGGTACATGCCGGGATCAAGCTCCATGAGATCGAGGAGCTCGTCAACACGCTTCATGGTTGTTTCCCTCTCCCATGAGAGCAGCTTTGGTACCACAGCAATGTTTTCTGCAACATTCATGTGGGGAAACAGTCCGATGTATTGAATCACATAGCCAATTTGACGGCGCAGGAGCTCCGGTTTGAAGGATCTCACGCTCTGTCCATCGATAAAGACGTCACCGTGGCTAGGCTCGAGCATCCGGTTTATCATCTTCAAGGTCGTAGTTTTGCCACAGCCAGAAGGCCCGATGAGCACACAAACTTCACCCTTATCCACGGTCATCGAGACATTGTCCACAGCTGTAAAATCATTGTATTGTTTCGTCAAATTTCTTAATTCAATCATACCTGTATCCTCATCCAGGACTGGCCTCCCCTCGTGTGAGACCGCGAGGGGTCACAGCCCCTATGATAAGCTGCATGCCCTTGTCAACCAGCACTGCAAGCATTATGACCGGCAGGGCTCCGAGCAGGATGAGATCCGGGGCCGCCTGTCCGAGCCCCTGAAAGACAAATACGCCGAATCCTCCCGCACCGATGAGCGCCGCTACGGTTGCATTGCCGATCGCCTGTACCATCGAGATTCTAATACCGCTGATAATAATGGGGAGGGAAAGAGGGATTTCGACGAGAAAGAGGAGCTGCAGTTTGCTCATTCCCATCCCGAGGGCAGATTCAATAACTGAGGGATCGAGAACTTTGAGACTAGTGTAAGTATTCCGTGTAATGGGCAGGAGGGCGTAGAGTGTAAGCGCAATGAGGGCAGGGGTAGAGCCGATGCCCTTGATGCCCAACTCTCGGAGCAGGGGGAACCGCTGCGTGAGGAGTGCGAGTGGTGCTATCATAATGCCAAACAGTGCGAGGGAAGGAATAGTCTGTACCGTATTCACAATAAAAAAAATCGGCTTCTCAAATACCCGATTCCTGAATGCAATTATCCCAAGAGGTGTCCCGATAACAATAGAGGCTACAACGGCATTTCCAGAAAGGAGAATATGATTGAGGAATTCTCCCATGAACCGATCCTTGCGCACAGTGTACTCCTTTACGATCGAAAGCTCGTTTAGAAAACCAGAGGCGAAAAGAAATATGACGGCAACAAATCCGGTAAGGGAGAGCAGTATAACAGCTGTCTTGTGCGACTGAAGCCGCTGAACTGAAGAGAGAATGAGCGTATATGCGCCGAACACCATGATCCATGATCCGAAGGCCATTGTGGTTCGCCCGAACGGAAACTCCGGGCTGAGCATCCGATGGGTCACCCTCCCGATAGAAAAAAAGACAACAACCACAGCGATGTTCCCGAGAATTCCGTCTAAAAGGGGCAGGTTTTTACCTGAGTATCGTCCGGCATAAATTAGTAGAAAAAGAATAAGAGCGGCGATCCAGGGAAAGACCATGAGAAGGAGCTCAGAGCTTGATAAAACATCCCACACGAAGAATCCTTCGCCCGATGCAATTCTGTTGGGCTTGAAAACGACGAATTTCAGTCCGAAAGAGATAAAACCAAGACCTATGCCAACCAGTGAAACCCTTCTTTTCGCATCAGTGAGAATGAACTCCTCCTCCTCCGTTAGGAAGATGTAGTATCTTTATCGTACTTACCCAGATCCCTATTTTAAAAATCCTTCCGATGTAAGGAATTCCTTTGCAACACTCGTTGCATCCCGTCCCTCAATGGCTATCTTTGCATTAAGACTCTGAAGAGTGACGAGATCGAGGCTTTTGAACACCGGGTCGAGAATATCCTCTATTTCCGGATACTCTTGAAACACTTCGCCACGAATAATGGGGGTTGGCTGATAATAGGGTTGCACTCCCTTGGTATCCTCGAGTACCCATAGTCCAAGTGCCGCAAGCTGGCCATCTGTCCCGTATGCCATGGCCACGTTAACGCCATCGGTTCCATCCGCAGCAGCTTTTTCAGTCTGTGCGGTATTTCCTCCTGAAACTATCAGCAGCTGATCCTTAGAAAGTTTGAACCCGTAGGCCTTTTCAAAAGCAGGAAGGGCATCGGGTCTGCTCACAAACTCCTCCGAGCCCGCAACCTTTACTCTGCTTCCTGCATTCACGAAGTCAGCGAAATCCTCGAGCGTTTTCACCCCTTCGGATGAAGCGATATCACCCCGAATCGCCAGTGCCCAGGTATTGTTTGCAGGGGCAGGCGTGAGCCAGACGATATCATGCGCTTCCCGATCGAGCTTTTTAACCTCCTCATATCCCTTCCTCGGGTTCTTCCATATATTCGGGTCAGTACCCTCGTAGAAAAAACCACCGTTCCCCGTATACTCGGGGTAGAGATCAATTTCCCCGCTGAATATCGCCTTTCGAATGACGTCGGTAGGACCAAATTCCGTCTTATCGGTCGTTTCAAAGCCATTGGCATTCAACAGATGAATGATCATCTGTCCCAGCAGAGCACCTTCAGTATCGATTTTAGAGGCGATGACAATAGGTCCCTTTCCTTCGACTTCTTCTCTCTTTGTTGCGAAAGCTCCTGTCAGCGAAACAAATGCAAAAATAAGAGCGATGAGAATGACGTATAGTACAGTTTCTCTTTTGTTTACCATTTCGAACCTCCTTGCGAAGTGAAATTATGGCCTCAGAGACTTTCTTAATACCTTAGGTACCAGGGTCACATAAGTCAAGAATTTATTGAGAAGCACACCGCTCCCCCCTCTGCTCACCTCTTTTTTGTTTCCTATTTTGGAAAGGAGTAGAGAAACTGTTCCCAACAATCAGAGAAGGACTGAAGAGAGCAAAGAACATCTTTGATTCAATTCATAGCTTTTGAGACATTCTTACATCTCTCTGATATTTCTTTAAATCGTGTATTACAACTCTTTCTATCAATTAAATTCAAAATTTATCGACAAATCTGTGCCGATTTCTGACCAAATAGATAAGGCAACTAATTCCTATTAAGATAAATATAATAAAAAAAACAACGTGTGTTACTACGGTAGAACTCGGCATTTGAAAAGCAGCTGTTTTTGATGCGAAAAAGTAATAAGCGCTAAAAGTCACAGGCCAGTAAATTGAAATAGCAAGTTCGCAAATTGCAGTTACCCAACCAAATAGTTTTCTTCGGAAAAGTCCTATTATCGCAAGGACACAGAATACTTCTTGTAATAGATCTCCCACATTGAATCCAAGCGCAATGGCAACTCCAGTTTCTCCTATCCATTCTTTATTATCATGTTGTCCTAATGAAACAGCAAGATCATAGTTGACAATACCTACCTGGGCCATTAAAAGAATGATAATGTTGATTCCAAAAAATAAAATCAAGAACCAAAACACAAATCCTCTTTTCATGAGAGCACCTCCGAATTACTCTATTTTCAGGCTTATTCGACTTTAATACCTGTCATACTTTCTTCTCCGTAGCCGGCAGCAAGGCGATTGCAACGAGCGTGAGATTCGAACAGTTTCAGAGAAGTAAATGATGATAAAGAACGAATCAATTGGATTAACTACTTTCTTGCAATTATGTACTATCTTCTCATTATTCTGATTTTTGTCAAGAACGGTTCTTGGCTGAATTTCAATAACTTAAATATCACACGTGACCAGAAGCGGAGCTGATGTGCGGTATAACAAGCAATTCTCGGCAGTAATAGATACGATGTTGTGGATGATCGGGATCAATTTCGGTTGGCATAAGTCAAAAATTTGTTGGGATGTTGCTAAAAGATTGGGAATATGTTCTAATTAGAGTTCATCTTTTGATGCAACTCTGTGGTAATCAGATCAATGATAAAATTGAATATCTTTTAGGAGACCTTTTAAATGAAAGCGAAATTTATACTATTGATAGGCTCGGTTATATTTTTATCTGGCTGCAGCATGATTAGGGCCATCAATGAATTTTTCAGAGAGGAACACTTTAATGTTTCTCCAGAGACCTACGTTTCAATAGGATGGGGAGGTAATAGTGGCATCTTAGAACTGGCGGATACTGCTATCATAATAGACACGAAGATAGAAAAGAAGGCCGAAGAATTTTATAAATCTATTGAGAACAAGTTACAAGGTAAAAAAATATTTATAGTAAATACACATCTGCATACCGAACATACCGCTGGAAATTATCTTTACAAAGCAAGTAAAATATTTATACCAAATTATAGAAATGAAGTATGGAATAGAGAGAATAGAGAAATGAATCATATCGATAAGCTGCCATATATTAAAGTAGAGGAAGAAATTGTAATTAAAGATAATGAGAATGTTGTAAGAATTATACCGGTAGGAAATGCTCATACTTTTAATGATTTGATAGTTTATTTTGAAAATGAAAAGATCATGTTTGTCGGCGATTTGTTTTTTAATAAATATCATCCCGTTGTGATGGAAGATACTGGAGCAAATATTGGTGATTGGATGAGTGCTATTTATTCTTTAATAGAAAATTATGAAATAAGATCAGTGGTACCCGGGCACGGTCCCATTGCAGAGGTAGAAGATTTTAAAGAGCAAGCTGATTACTTTAAAGATATTTTAAATAACAAGAATGATAACAACAAGTTACGGCAAATTAAGAAAAAGTATAAACATTTTGATAATATTCCAAATCATGCAAATTTTAAAAGAGTAGTCGAATATGTAAAATAAAGGACAAGAATTTTTCCCTGTCATACCTGTTGCCCCCAAACTGATCGAGCAACTATCTTTTCTTTATGAAACTGAGTAAAGCGAGCATAGCAAGGTTCCGAAATGAGATTTACCGATTCTACAGGGAGCAGGGTCGTGATCTTCCCTGGAGAAAAACCCGTAATTCCTACCATATTCTCGTATCGGAAATGATGCTTCAGCAGACACAGGTGGACAGAGTTCTGAAAAAGTACGAACCCTTTTTGGCGGTGTTTCCCGATTTTGCAAGCCTTGCAGCGGCGCCACTGCCGTCCATACTTGCTGTCTGGTCTGGGCTCGGGTACAACCGCCGGGCAATTGCCCTGAAGAAATGTGCAGAACAGGTTGTATTCCGCATGGGAGGGAGCCTGCCCGATTCTATGGAGGAGCTCATAATGCTGCCTGGCATCGGCAGAGCGACTGCATCGGCGATACTCACCTTTTCCTTTAACAGGCCAACCGTGTTTATTGAGACAAATATCAGGATGGTGTTCATCCACTTTTTCTTCCCGAATGATGAAAACATTTCAGACCGGGATATTATCCCAATGGTCAAGGCTACCCTCGATAATGCAAACCCCCGTGAATGGTATTACGCACTTATGGATTACGGCTCAATGCTGAAGAAGAAACTGGGAAACCTGAACAGACGAAGCAGCCATTATGCAAAACAGCCACCCTTCAAAGGTTCGAATCGTCAGCTCAGGGGCCTCTTGCTCCAAAAAATTCTTTCCCCTCTTTCCGTTTCTAAAGAGATAAGTTTCAGAGTAAATGAGGAGTATACAAATTATGGGGTTCATCAAAAGCGATCCGTGCTGTCGGTAGATTATCTATTCAGTGATCCAGAGGTACGCCGAACTGCCAGTGGCGATCTCTCAAGGGTACGGAGAGCTCTCCAGAGTTTGGAAAAAGACGGATTCATAAGAAAAGCCGGTGGGGGGTACGCGATACAGGACTGATGCAGACCCGGACAAAGTGGATTCTCATAACAGCAGAAATCCTCATTATCTACAGCACCCTTTATATTGTGCGGATCATCAACGATTACCTGAGAGAGAGGGGGCTGCTCACCCCGACGATCTATACAATGATTGTGATCTGTATTGGTTTTCTGGTTTTCTACCTCCTAAAGAGAAAGGTACCGTTCCGCAACCTTCTGCTCTTCCTCCCAGTTCTTATCCTCTATGGGATTCTCTTATTTCGTATGAAGAACATTGCAGAGAAGATCCACCTCATTGAGTATGGACTTCTGGGATTTATACTCACCAGTGCTCTTCACGATAAAACGACCAGGACCAAATCCGCTGTTTTCGCATTTATCATCGCAACTGCGGTTGGCTATGTCGATGAAGTCATCCAGTACTTTCTCCCAAACAGGA
>CAYFYU010000131.1:8146-9768 GCA_964347455.1 uncultured Spirochaetota bacterium
CGCACCGATTTCGTTCAGGATGCGACGCGATTCGGGCTTGAGATCCGCCTTGTTCGTTTCGAACAGGATATTCGATGTGCGGGATATACTCTTCAATTCTGGTGCAGGACTGTTTGGCATAACAGCCTACATCATCCTCAACTGGATAAGACTGAAAGAAAGAAGCCGGGTGTGATTATATAGACTCGGTCCCTGAGCTGAAGGTAAAACCCCCGCTCATAATAGCAGGAACCTTGACCCAGGGGCCTACGCGCTCAGGCCTGCTCATTGCAAGAACGTTTTGGAGAAAAGTTACCGGTGACTCGTTGAATCGGAGGTTTTTCACCGGACGGATGACCCTACCATCCTCCACCAAAAACAACCCGTCACGAGTCATTCCGGTCAAGAGCAGATCCCTCCGATCGACATAGCGAATGTACCACAGTCTCTTTACGAGGAGGCCTCTTGGGCATCTGGCAATAAGATCCTGTACCGATTGATCCTGTCCATCCATGAAGAGAGGGTATAGAAGCGGATCTGGCTCAGTTCCCTGGTGATGTGCCCAGTATCGGTCATGATGAAGTCGCTCTACAACGCCCTCCTGCACCCATAGGGTGTTTCGTGCAGGTATACCGTCTTCACCAAAAGGCGGTGCCGGCAGCGACGGATCATCAACTCTGGTCGCAAGGTTAACATCTTTATTAAAAAGCTTTGTGCCAACCTTCCCGGTAAAAACACTGGTGCCCTCCGCGGCATCCCGGGCGGACATATTCCAGGTCAGGAAGGCTAAAAAATCCCATACAGCCTGAGGTTCAAATATGACTGTGTAATCTCCTGGTCTGATCGATGTTGGATCCTGAGAAGCCACTGCCGTATCGAGGGCCTCTCGAGCTATGGAATCGGCATCAATCTGCCCCACCGATTCACCATTTTGGCCTCTGTAGCCGCTCCCGGACTGTCCATGTATCGTGTTCGAATAACTGAGGTTTGATACCTCATCAAAACAAAACAGCCCCGCAGTATTGGCCATTGCCCTTGAGATGCGGCTTACCTCATAACTCCCGCTGGTCTTGTAGCCTTCGGACTGTGCAATCCTGACTGTCCGCTGAACATCCGATGCAAGCCTCCCAGGAGTAATGCGCTCTACATCCAGAAAGAACCGCCTCGGTACCTCTGGATAGGCCTGTGGTTCTGGCGGGGGCATGTATTCCGGATCAACCGGTGAATTCCGTGCAATGTCCTCCGCCCGACGGACCAGAGCTTCCACAGAATCACCATCGAGCCTGTTTGTTATGGAGCTTCCATGGTTTTTTTCAAAGGCCACCACAACCCGGAGTATCTCCTCCATCCCGCCAATATTCTGAGTAATGGCGTTCTCGCCGAATCGTACTGCCAGACCATATCGGTAAACGTACTCAACCTGCGCCCGGGGCGCATTCACACGCTTCAGAACGCTGTGCAAAAGCTCCTGAATCTCCTCTTTTGTTCTCATATCCTTGCAGCCCCGACTCGAATCCGACGAAATCTGCAGTAACTGGCACCATGGGTCATGCACATGATCTGCATGGGTTCCCCCTTGCCGCAGTTCATGATGCCGTGGGAGCGCGAGCTCGCGGGCCCGGCGCAGCCGGCGCAGCTGTTCG
>CAYFYU010000132.1:0-9583 GCA_964347455.1 uncultured Spirochaetota bacterium
TTTAAAAATTTATAGGTCCTCAGAGAAACTTCAGTTTTTTGACTGAAAATGCTCAAATCTATCGGTTGATCTAGCATTAAAACTTCATATTCAGGAAATCTGTTATCCTGATTAAAGGAGAATCCATAGACACTGTGATTTTGTGCAATATGAGCAGCTGCAAAAAAACGAGGTACATATTCCCGCGTCTCCCTTTTCAGCAGCCCCATAGTGCTGAGCTTCCAATAATCTCTCGTCCTTCCCTTTTTAATGGCAAAGTTCACCGAACCGACACCTGCATTATAGGCGGCCAATGCAAGTTCCCAATTTCCATAGTATCTAAAAAGATAGGATAAATGTTTGGCTGCCTTCTGGGTTGACTTTATGGGATCCCTTCTCTCATCAACCCAAAAATCAATCTTCAATCCATATCCACCAGCAGTCGAAGACATAAATTGCCAAATACCAACGGCGCCCGCTGGTGAGTATGCATGTGGAGAATAGGCACTCTCAATTATTGGCAGATAAATGAGTATTTCTGGGAGTCCTTCATTCCTAAAAATATCACGAGCAATAGGAATATATCGTGCTCCATTATCCAATCCCCGCTGTATGAATGACCTTTCACGGGTGAGAAAAAGCCTAAGACTTCTGGCGACTTCCTTCCTTTCGAGCTGACTTTCAATCTCGCTGTAGGCTGTGAGAATTGTGGGTAGAAAGAGGAATATATATATAAGGATGAGGGTACAACGAAGTACAGCCTTGCGCATCAACGGTTAATCCCCCCAAAAATATTTTATAGCTCGAGATTCATTGCTCATATTTCATCATAGCCCCTTGTTCACTGAATACTTT
Organism: uncultured Spirochaetota bacterium; assembly: GCA_964347455.1. Classification (GTDB taxonomy): domain Bacteria; phylum Spirochaetota; class B62-G9; order B62-G9; family DRHN01; genus JAGLSF01. The sequence continues at coordinate 835 of CAYFYU010000132.1, forward strand.
GCATCACTATTCACCTATATTATTTTCAGAACCGCGAATATCAATTAGAATGAGCTGGAGATTACGCTCTCCTCTAAAATAATTGTCTTCAATAGAAAATACTATATCTACCAGCTCGTTACTGTCCAGTATTCTGAATCCCTTATCAGCCATTCCCCAGCCGATTACCGGAATCATGCCAACCGTAGTTGGAATCATGAACTTTACATGATTCTTGTCTTTTCCGATCCGTGCTGGATTAATAACGGTCGTTCCAAGTATGGAAAAACGTGGCGGCATATTTCCAGGACCCGTTGGTTCAAAAATGCGTAGATCTCCCAACAACTTGAATGTTATTTCTTCGGCGGAAATAGTATCATCTATCTCCAAAGTCTCCTGATCACCGAAAAAATCACTTTCTATGGTCACAAGCCTGTGCATTCTTTTCCGGAATTTATCGATATTGTTTGTGTCAATGGTGAAACCAACTGCAGACTTATGACCACCATATTTCATCAGAAGATCTTCACATCTCGAAACGAGGGCAACAAGGTCGATATTCTCTCCAGCTCTCCCGGATCCAATACCGATATCTCCATCACTTACGATTATAAATGCCGGTTTCGAATATTTTTTAGATATCTTGCTTGCAATAATTCCTGTAACACCATGCTCAGCTTCATCGGTTGACAATACGATGACCGGATCCTTATAATATTTATCCTCGATAATTGGCTTAATTATACTGAGATTGCGTTCACCTTTCTCTCTTCTCTGTTCATTGAATTGGATGAGCATTTTCGATAATTCATTTGCCGCATTCAAATCATTGGTCGTGAATAGCCGGACTGCTATATCGGCATCACCCATACGTCCTGCAGAGTTGATAATAGGGGATAAGTTCCACGCTATGTCTCGTGCAGTAAGTTCTCTCTCCGGTAAGTTGCAGTATCCAAGGAGGATCCGTAAACCAAGGTTACCGGAATTACCAATCTGCCGAAGTCCTTCTTTTACTATAATCCTGTTCTCATCCACAAATGGCATTATGTCTGAAATAGTCGAAAGTGCCGAGAGATCAACATAGGAGCGAACAAATTCCATACACTTCTTCTGTTTTTTAAGGAAAATTTTGATAAATATGTCCGCAAATTCATCTAAAGTACTGTACTCCTGTGACATTATTATGCTCAGTTGGTTGATTTTCCTGTCTCTGAGCCAGCTTTTGAAATATTCCGGGAGTGGCTTATCTGGATCACCCACTATTGTTGCATTGTTTTCGATGGGATAATGGATACTTTCATGAAATTTTATTCTTTCAATGGGAAGCCCATTGCGGACCTTTATACCCTCTATCATATCTTCGTTTGGAACTATGGGGATAAACAATCGATTAAAGTTCTTCGTATGGGATAGGATGAAACCATGAATGAATTTCAAAACGACCCCTCCGGCAGAGAGATCCTTGAATGGATAATTTTCATTTATCAATTTTGGATTGAGTATAGAAAAAGCATCCGGTACATTCTCAGGTTGAATATGATGGTCCATGATTATCGTATCTATACCCAGCGAACGTGCGTACTTTATCTCCTCTGCACTCGAAATACCAGTATCAACAGTTATAATGAGCGTGACGTCTTCAGAATGAGCAAAATCAATGTCGTTCTTCTCGATGCCATAACCGTAATCACCACCGGGTACTCTGTACATGACATTAGCGTCGAACCGTTTCAACAAATTGTAGAGCATTGATGTTGAGAGAACACCATCCGCATCCCTGTCTCCAAAAATAAAAATCTTTTCACCATTATGCAGCGCCTTTTTCACCCTGACGATTGTCTCCAACATGCTGGAGAACAAAAAGGGATTTTTCAAAGAGTATAGATCATCATGCAGATAGTGTTCGAGGTCTTCCCTGTTTTTTATTCCCCGCAGAAGCAATGTCTTGCTTACCCTTCTGCTGAAACCTGAAATTTGGGATAAATCTTCAATCACACTATCATCAATTCCCCTGAATATCCATCCTGGGGAGTTGTTAATTATTTCCTCGATGAAATCTGACATGACAAATCTCTCTATTCGATAACTTCATGGATCAATCTAAATTCAGATGGTTTTTCTTCACCAATCTCATAGGATTCCTGGAGAAGTTTTACCGCACGCTCAACCCCACCCTCATCGTTGTAGTGGATTGTGACAATTCTATCTCCTGCGTGAACCTCATCACCTAGTTTCTTATGGACTATAATTCCTGATGCAGGATCAATTGAGTCTTCCTTTTTCAATCTTCCCGCACCAAGAAAAATAGCTGCTGTACCAACATTCTCTGTATCTATTGCACTGATAAAACCGCTTTGATTTACAGCGACATCCAATGTAAAATTCGCATGTGGAAGCTTTGCCGGATCTCTTACAGAATCCGAGCTGCCTCCCTGCATCCGAACAGATTCTATGAACCTATCAAATGCCTCACCATTTTCAAGCTTTTCCCTGATTTTGCTCTTCCCATTATCCACCGTATCAACCATCCCGCCATTTAACAGCATATACCCACCGAGTTCCGCCACAAGATCAACAACATCAGGTTCACCTCTGCCATGCATACACTCGATCGACTCTATAACCTCGAGACTGCTACCCACCGCTCTCCCCAAGGGTTGATCCATATTTGAAATAACACAGGTCACTTTCTTTTCCATTAAAGCTGCGATCGAGCTGAGAGAGCGAGCTAAACTTCTTGAATCCTCAATGTTTTTTGTAAAAGCACCACTCCCACACTTAACATCCATTACGATTGAATCCGCACCTTCTGCAATTTTCTTGCTCAAGATGCTTGCCGTTATCAATGAAATATTCTCAACTGTTCCTGTAACGTCTCGTAATTCATAGAGCTTTTTATCAGCTGGAGCCAAAGTCTCTGTCTGACCGCTCATTGCATATCCAACGCCCTCAAGAATAGTTTTAAATTCATTCTCAGAAAGATGCACGTTGAAACCGGGAATCGATTCCAGTTTATCCAGGGTACCTCCGGTGAAGCCGAGACCTCGCCCACTCGTCATCGGCACGACTATACCACAAGCTGCAGCAGCTGGAGCGAGTATTAGCGATACCTTATCGCCAACACCACCTGTGGAATGTTTGTCAATTTTTGGTTTTTTTAAGGAGTGAAGGTCGATGATCTTTCCGGAATTGATCATCGCCTTTGTAAGATAGAAGGTTTCGTCTTCGTTCAACCCGTTCAGATAAACTGCCATAAGCCAGGCTGATACCTGATAGTCAGGAATAAGACCGGCTGTATACCCATTGATGAAGTATTCAATTTGATCATAACTGTGGGTTTTACCGTCCCGTTTATCGGCAATTATATCGTACGGACGAAAACTCATTCGAGTTATACCAGCATAACAAAGATGCAGTACTAGAAACTGTTCATTCTCTGATTTCCAACATTATATAATCTATTCTAATATTAAAAATTATGCAATTGTCATTTCTATAGAGACTGCATTTTATGAAACATTCCGGAGCTTTCATAACTTAGTACTTGAGCATCTCTTAGATACAAGTGCCCTAATGGTAAAACGCATCCAATAGCGAGTTTATTTTTAAAGCACATGATCGAAGAAGCACACTGGTGTGCACCGTTGAAACGGCAACCGGCTCCCATGGCCGCACAGGAAAATGGAGTCCTTCTCGCATAAGGTTCGCTCGAAGATTTTTATAACCAAGCCTTAGATGCTCGTTTTCTTTCATGTAGACAATACCGTTAAGATTATAAAAATAGGCATCATTCAGCAGGGAAAAAAAATGATTCCCTTTCTTTAAAATTTTCGTAATCCCGCCTAACTTTCGCAGCAGGGAAAGATTTTTTTGAACAGCTTTCAGCTTGAACAATGGCGGAAGACCGTATAGTGATGCAATTCGGTCTTTCTTTCGATTGTTGCCATGATTATCTTCACCTTTCTCAGGCAACTCATTAATGAGACTCTTTTGTATTACGACAGAGCCAAAGGATAATCCGGATGCAACCCAATTTCCAAAAATCACAGCATCAAGATTTTCGCTCCAATTTATAAGGCGGAGAATATGAATATATGATTCAAAATCCACTGCATCGGCAATTACAGGTATTCCTCTTTCCCTTATTTCTTTTATAACGTTCTGGACGGTTTTCATTTCTGAACTCTTCCCGAATCTTAAAAACACATGATCGATATTCTCCAGTGATACTCCATGAAACGATGCCATGTCCACTGTCTGCAGATCCCTGAAATAGAGTGGAACGGTATATGGGATTCTTTCAGTGTCATCATTATTCGATACGATAAGATTATTTTTTCCACGTCCTGTTAAGTAGAGAAGCTCGAAAAATGCCAAAACAGCCTCATAGGCTGAATCATAGTAAAGGAAAACCGCTTTTTCATATTTGGATTGATCACGATCCGGTATGATGGCGTCGAGCATCGTTTTTGTAAGATTACGATATGCCGAAGAAAGATATCCTGAAGCGAGCCCCCTGCCCAACCAGCTCTTTATAATGCTCGTAATCGGGGGGGGTGCATGTCCGAGCAGAAGAGAACCGCGTGAAAGCGCGAAATCAACGAACCGGTTATCATCATAATCATACAGAAAAGGTCCCTTGCCCCTTTTAAACACTGGATACTGCAGATACAATTCTTCATTTTTATATAATTGCGAAAGTGGAAAAATACCTGATTGCTTTAAAATTTTAAATCCTTTTTCAAATCTAGACGGGGTTCTTCCCAATGTCCTTTTCCTTCACGTGGTGGGATTATAGATGTCTAGTGGAGCAACCACAATAAACTTACTCTACTTGGTAGCACTTTTCTGCGGCAGGGCCTTCATGACCGCTACATACACAAAGTAACCGCCAAATGCACCGACAACGACCTGTATCATATTAAATGGAACTTCGCTTAAAGCTGCTGCTAAACCCATGCCCGGTAAGAAAAGCTCTGCAGTAAAATAAACAATCAGCATTGTAAGACTAGCAAGAGGTAATAGGAGTAAACTCACATTCGTATTTGGGTTCTTCTCGATATCCTTTCTTTTGAAATAAAACCAATTAATAAATTTGAACAGGAGCATCACTATAAACAGGTGTAATGCAATTCCCAAGGCAACGTCGACGAGCAATCCAAACATGAAGGGAATTTCAATTATGGGAATTGCATTTATAATGTATCTGCCCCTCAAGCTAATACCAAGAATTGTGAAAAAACTTATGCCATAAAGCACAAACCTTTGCCATTTAAATAAATACATTTTTCTCTCTGATATCAGACCTGCTAAAAATGCTTCTAATCCCTTCGCCACAAGAGTAATAGGGGCAAAAATAAAGAAACCGCCAATAATATCTGCAAGAGCACTCCCTACACCTCCAGCAATTGCACCATACTTCTTTCCTAGGAATAATCCACAAAAAATGACGGCAATATCGCCGAAGTTCAAGTATCCACCCGTCCCTGGGATGGGGATTCTAACGACAATCGTTAATGCTGCGGTTGCACCTGCGAGTAGAATAATGAGAAAAGTCTTCATTCTTTTTCTCTCCTTAACACTTCTCTTCTCAGATTAGTATAGCAAATCCACGCCCAAGGAAACCAGAGAATAATATTTCTGAATATCGTAGAGACCAAAATAGGCGCACCCATCACGAGCACGCGAATCTTACGTCCATACGTTTCATTGCCGTAAGTTTCCGGCCATTCCCCCTGCATTATAAGTGCTTTTCTTATTTCATCGAGGGAATTCACTGAATATTCGAAGGCACGGAAAATAAGTGCTATTCGGAGCCCCGTTTCTCCCCACCGCAAAAATTCTGCCGGTGATGTAATTCCAGCGAAGATAAGGCCAGTAAAAAAAATTCCGAGAATTCTCAATGGATAGCTCACATAATAGAGAATCAACTGAAAATATCCCATCCGCATATAGGGTAGAGGCTGAATACCGCGGAGTATGAGTATGAAAGCGATAAACATATAGATGATGGAACCCGTAGCCCATAGCAGCATTGTGACTTTAAATGTTTTTTTTCCGGTAACTACTCTGAATAGGATACCGAAAATGATGAGCAGAGAAAAATAAACCAGATAGGTCGAAATACCATATTTTAGTAAAAATGGAAAAAGAAAAAAAAGTGCTGCTCCTGTTAGAAGTATGAGTATTTTCAAAACGAGATGTGCACGTCTAAGTTTCTTCTGCAACGTAAGCGAAATATTCATTCGGAAATTTTCCCTTCTTATAGCCGTCTGTGTACAGGCATCCTCCCTTTAGAAGAAAAACATCGGCATCCAATCTTTTAAAAAGACGATGATCGTGACTGATTATGAGAATTAATACGTCTTCGAGCAATTCTGCGATGTGTGCTACAGTGCCAAACAACGTACCAAGTCCATCAGCATCAATACCCCAGGTCGGTTCATCAAGAATTATCAACCTCGTATTACTGCAAACAAACGCTGCAAGTGAAAGCATTTTGAGCTCCAGTGGAGTTAACTGTGAGAGAGGGAAACTCTCCTCAGGATTAAAGTATCTTTCGAGTAACATTTTTGAAACTCTATTTCTGTTCCTCTCAGCACGGTGGCTGTACTGTTTGACATTGCTCAAAGTGAGGTGTTGTTCGGGAAATTGACCTATATAACAGACTCGATTCATCAGATCTTGCCTCTTCAGATTCTTCAGATCAATTCCGTTAAGAAGAATTTCTCCTCGCTGCGGAGTTTCCAGCCTGAGGATAAGTTTGGCGATCGTTGATTTTCCAGTTCCATTATCCCCCACAAGCCCGTATATATGTGAACCAAGTAATTGAAAGGATAATTCATTGATACGAAATCCATTCGAATGTGTCATTTCATACTGAAACTGAACGCCTTTGAACTCGACTACGGCTTCTGCCTGACTTTTTCTCGTCACTTTTTTAAGCGTATCAAAGGCGGATACATTTTTCAGTGAAATTCGATTTCCTTGTTCAGGATAGCCTGTAACCAACGCTTTACCATCGAAATATAAAAGCACATCAGCATACCCCTCGAGGAGAGAGGTTTCCTGCTCAAGCATAACTATGCACCCACCGTTAGATTTTGCATCCCCTATCCTTTTAACAAGGCACTTTTTTCCTTCTAAATCGAGCCAAGGCACGACACCATGGAGCACGATACAATCAGCATTCTTAAAGAATGCAATGGCGAGAGCAAGCTTCATCTTTTCTCCGCCTGATAGGCTCGAGATCCTCCGCTCTAAAAATGCAGGTCCCAATCCAAAACTCTGTAGCAATTTCGTTTGATCTGTTCGTGATCCTAACTGTGCATAGATCTCTTCGTCAACACGTGAAAAAAGAAGGTGCTTTTCAGGATCCGGCCCCAGGTAAACCGAACTTCCGAATTTTTCCCCATCTTTCACCTCGAGCGCCCCCATAAAATGAATCAAGAGTTCTTCAAGGTGAGGAATATGTTCTTGCTTTTCAATGGGAAACAGCCCAGCGATTATGCCTCCGATCAGTGCAAAGGCCTGATTTTCAATACCGCTTATAAGAATGAATTTCTCCGGCCCAAGCGGAACAGAAATATCGCGGAGAAGATATTCTCCCTTTACCTTGTATGCAAATATCACACCCTTATCCAGTAACGGTTTATATTCGTGACTTCACTAAAGATACATTAAAAGAACTCATAGTCAAAATACCTTTTTATGTCATTCTGAAGTCTATTAAAATAGGGTTGGATAAAAAAACCTCTTTTGCTACAATAGATAGAATAAAGGGTGAAAGAGCCGAAACATGAAATCACAGGTTGAGGAGCGATTCATTTCAGCTTCGAATATGAAGCTCAATTACGATGATGAAAAAATCGGGGTTATAGTTGTCCTGAGCTTTCCGGAACTGGGAACACTCACGGCCTTACGATTTCTCGAGTGGGTTCAGAACAATCCTGGAGGTGTCATTAGTCTTCCAACTGGAAGAACTCCTGAATTCTTTATTAAAGAGGTAAATCGATTCTTAAGTGGATGGTCCAAAAAGGATACAAGAAGAGAACTTGAAAGGTGGGGTGTCGATCCGACAAAAAATCCGGACATGCGAAGTCTCCATTTTGTTCAGATTGATGAGTTTTACCCTATAAACCCTCTACAGCATAACAGCTTCTATCACTATGTGAAGAAATACTATATAGAGGGGTTCGAGCTGGACCCCAGAAGGGCTCTCTTGATCGATTGTACAAAAATAGGCCTTCAGGAAGGTCAGAAACTCGAAGATGTGTGGATCAACGGCGAAGTGGACCTCACCCTCCGCTACAGGCAGCCAGCAAACAAAATTGAAAGGGTACAGAAGGAGGTTCTCGAAAGGATTGACAGTTGGTGTACAGGATATGAAGGAAAAATAAGAAAGCTTGGAGGAATTGGCTTTTTCCTCGGCGGCATCGGACCTGATGGTCATATTGGTTTCAACATAAGCGGTTCAGATTTTTACTCGACGTCGCGACTTACACCGACCAATTATGAAACCCAGGCTGCGGCTGCGCAGGATCTCGGTGGTATCGAAATAGCGAGAAAGCGGCTGGTAATTACAATTGGCCTTTCTACCATCATTTATAACCCTAAATGTGTTGCGCTCATCATTGCAGCAGGCGAGGCAAAAGCAAATATCGTAAGAGATTCAATCGCAAACGAACAGGATATTCATTATCCCGCAACCATTCTGCACAACCTTACCGGTGCGCGGTTTTACCTGACTACAGGGACTTCAAAGAATTTA
>CAYFYU010000133.1:0-6103 GCA_964347455.1 uncultured Spirochaetota bacterium
TTATTTTAATTTTTTTTAATAAATTTATTTAAAGTGGAGATAGTCTACAAACAGGGCAACGATGATTTGCATGAAGTGCAGAACTCAGGTCTTTTTCGATCAGTATCGTAAAGACTGTTTGAGAAAAACATGACACATCGCATATTGTCACAGTGGGATATTCCAAAGGTATGCCCCAGTTCGTGTACAGCCTCGGTTAGTACTCTTCTGAAAAAAACTTCAAGATTGCTCTCGAGCCCGTAAAACTCCTGCCTCAATCGGGTGAGTGATATTATAGCTGCCTTTCTTCTCGCTATTCCGAACACGAAGTTTAGCGCAGGAATATACAGGTCATGATCAAACACGCCTAGTATTCTATCAGCATGGGCATATTCATCAAGCTCAACAATTGATTGTAATACTGCTGTTGCTAAAAACTGTTTTCTCCTCCTGTTCAAGGCAAAATATGGCTCTGGCATAGGGTTGCCAAGAGATACGTCCTTCTGGAACACTCTTCCCAGCTCAACCTTTAAAAACGAGCCAACATCTTTCTCTACATGTCCAACTGCTACGAGAACGATACTCATACACATTCACATGTATTGCGATTTTCAAGAGCCACACTATACGAGTATGGCGATGAACTACGTTATATCAGCGATACCAGCAGCCGAGCAGTCTCCGCAGCACGACCATCTGGCCATAATGGTATGCATTATGGTCTGCCACGAGGAGAGCCTCACGAAGAAGTGTCTGTCCATTTCCATGAGGGAATGGGGTAAAGAGATCGTTATTTTTGTCTTCCACGAGCTTTTGCATGGCTAATGAATCAGCCCTAAAGGAATCGATACTTATTTCCCATTCTTCTTGGTTTGATGGAGCCTTATTCTGTGGCCAGTATCCATCGGGAAAGTCCGGCGACCTGTGCTTGGGATTCCTGCTGAATTCAAGGATATCCCACTGTGCTATGCGTAGATGCTCGAGAAGGTCCCATCCGGTATAGGGAATTCCTGTCAACACTTTACCCCTGAGATCAGCTGGAAAATCAGCCGTTACCTCATCGAAACCCACATGGGCTCCACCCCCTCTCAAGAGGTACAACACATGGTTTCGTACAGCATCATCATTTTTCATGAAAGCTCACCTCTCTGTTTATATAGCTCTTGTTCAATCGTCCTTTAAAATGCATAATTATATTATATCGGATAAAGAAATTGATTGAAACTGATACCGGAATGCCATTCAATGGTAATACAGCCAAAGATACGTAATAATGTATGTCTCACTGCCCATCCTGTAGGCTGCGCATATCAGGTACGAGAGCAGATAGACTATGTGATTAACAGGGGATGTATGCCTGGTCCCAAGAGTGCTCTCATTATAGGGGCCTCCAATGGATACGGACTTGCGGCGAGAATCGTTGCCGCCTTTGGATGCAGTGCTGCCACCGTAGGCGTTTCGCTCGAAAAGCCCGGTACGGAAAAGAAAACGGGGACAGCAGGATGGCATAACAACATTGCTTTTGAAAGGGAGGTAAAAGAGAAGAACCTCCCTGCATGGAGTGTCAACGGCGATGGTTTTTCCCCGGAGGTGAAGAGGAAAACCATAGAGCTGATAGGGAATAGGGTGGGGGAGGTGGATCTCGTTGTGTACAGCATAGCCGCTCCGAGACGGATTGATCCTGAATCGGGCGAGATCTACTCTTCAGCAATAAAACCTATTAAACACCAGTTTACCTCCCAGGCGGTTGACATACAAACGGGCGAGTTATCCATAGTAACAGCAGAGCCTGCAACCAGGCAGGAGATAGAACATACCGTAAAGGTAATGGGTGGTGAGGACTGGTTTGGGTGGATTCACACCATGGCTTCAGCTTCGGTGCTGGCTCGAAATGCGATTACAGTTGCATTTTCCTATATCGGACCGCCCTTGACCGCTCCCATTTATCGTCTGGGTACAATTGGCAAAGCAAAGAGGGATCTGGAGCTCACGGCTAAAAGGATCAATCGTGAATTTACCGATAGGAACGTCAGGGCACTTATTTCAGTCAACAAGGCTCTCGTTACTCGTGCAAGCGCCGTTATTCCTGGTATAACGCTCTATATCTCGCTGCTCTACAGGGTTATGAAACAGAAGGGTATACATGAAGGCTGCATACAGCAGATGTACCGTTTGTTCCGTGATTACCTCTATGCACCAAATCCAAAACCAAAGGACAGTGATGGCAGGATACGGCTCGACGACCTTGAGATGCGCGAGGACGTTCAGAGGGAGGTGGCTCAACTCTGGAAACAGGTTAATACGCAGAATATTGAAACCCTTTCCGATATTAAGGGTTTCCGTGAAGAATTCCTTCGACATCATGGATTTGGCATGAGAGGGGTGGACTACGGCGAGGATGTAGTTGTTTCGAGGGAATAGTAAGACGAACTTTATTTCAATAAAAAATACTGGGGGTGTTGAAGCAATGACAAAACTGTTCACTGGAAGATCGAAAATTATTGGTGTTTTTCTGGCCGTAACTCTTGTTACGATTCTATCATCATGTGCAACCACCTCTGGTTCGAAGAAGGAGAGCCTGGCTGCACTCAATCAGGAAATGAATGCAACCGATACGGTTGTTGTGGAATACTTTCTTGGTGAGTTTTCAGGTGGATCTCCAGAAGACCCAGACGTATACGGCACTGTAGAGAGAGATAGCAGGGTGATTGCTGAGGTCATTGCCAACAGGTTTGGTGAAGGGTGGCCCAATAAGAAGGTAGTTCTCGTTGAAAGGGGAAACCCCATTAATGAAAACGCTGTGATCTTTTACGTTGACCTCAATGCTGTCATTTCCTATCCAAACGGTTTTTTCAAAGTCATTGTCAAAGTAAGCACAAATGAGAGGATGTGGTTTTCAGAGGAGAGCACTGGACAGGCGGTGTATTTACGTGTGGATGAGAAATACTGGAACACCGCACTGGAGGAGCTTCAGGTTTTGGTGGAACCGAAGGCGAAAAGCCTGATCAGAAGAATACAAAAATCCTGATTCAGTACCGCTGAATTTTAGATTCTGTACCACCTGTATGAAAAGATTAAAAGAATTGATTAACGGGATCAGATGATTTCATCCACAGAACCCTTTACCTTTTGGAATGCCTCCGCTATATCGTCCATATCACTTTTTGTTCCCAGAAATAGTCTATGTTCCAGCCAGAGTGCCTCATAATCGCAGGCTCTTTCTGATACAGGACACCTTTCTGAAAAGCCCTCGTAATCGATATAGTTTTGGTAGAAACCACAGGTGATCGGGCAACCTTTCTGATAGAAGGATTTATTGAGAAACATAGGATTTTTATAGAGAGGATGCGTATATCCCCCAAAAATGGGAATTCCTTCCTTGTTGATCGCATCGACCAGCTTTTCCCTTGCCAGGCCTTTGAAATATTCCGGGTTGAAACGGATAATAAATATGTGCACCGAATAATTCCTGGCACGGGGGTCAATACGAACCGGTTCTAGGCCTTCAATACTGCGAAGCTTTTCTGAAAGATAGGTTGCATTTTCTCTCCGCCTTTTGTTCTGCTCTTCAAGCCTCGACAGCTGTATCTGCAGTATGGCTCCCTGAAATTCAGTCATACGGTAGTTCCAGCCTAGTTGGTAGTGTTCATACCAGGGCCTCCCACGTTTTCGTCCAGACCAGGTGAGAGATTCCACCCGCTCGGCAAGCTCCTCATTACTGGTAACAAGGATTCCTCCTTCACCTGCAGTCATATTTTTTGCATTCTGAAATGAGAAGGCTCCACAGATTCCGATTGTGCCGGCTCCCCTTTTCCGCCACCGGGATCCATGAGCATGAGCCGCATCTTCTATGAGCAGGATATTGTGTTTCTCAGCTAATACTGCCAACTTGTCCATATCAGCTATCTGGCCCCCGAAATGACAGGGCATAATAGCTGCTGTATTTGGAGTCAGTGCCTCCTCGATCCGATCAGGATCGATGTTGTACGTATCTGGATCAATATCAACAAAAATCGGTACTGCATTTGACTGGAGCACACAGGTGGAGCTTGCAACATAGGTGTAGGCGGGCACAATAACCTCTTTTCCAGGTCCGATTCCGAGGGCCCGTACAGCCAGGTCAAGGGCCGCCGTTCCACTTGCACAGGCGACGCCATATTTCGCACCCTGATGCTGTGCAAAAGCCTCCTGAAATTCTGCTACTCTGGATTTGCCCTTTTTCCCTGTTTCATGGAGGTCAATTCCCTCACCGAAACTGTACCGCCACCACTTACCCGATCTGAGCACCTGTTCTATGGCTCTTTCCTCCCTTTCATCGAACACTGGCCACTGAGGAAAATCTTCTGTTCTTACCGCTTTTCCTCCTCTTATTGCCAATTGTGCCATAGAAAACTCCAGTTATTGAGCTGGTGGATAAGTAGCAATAGCAAACAAGTAATTAATCACCAGCGACTATTTGGACGTTCAACTTCTTTCGCAAACTGACCCATCTCTTGACGACTTTGAATCCCCTTCTCTTGTACATGTCGAAAGCTTTGGCGTTCCTCATGGTGTTGGTATGAAGCTCAACGATGGCAAATCCCTGCTGGGCCATTGTCCAGAGTGCCTCGTCGAGCAGATAACTTCCAAGACCGTGCCCCCTAAAATCCTCGGTCACGAGGAAGTCCAGAAGAGCGACAGTTTTTTCCTGTCTCATCGGATACCACTCGAGATGCGAAACGATAGTGTCTTCTCTTGCGAGGGCAATGACGTTGTGTACGTATGGACCGAAACGGCGATAGATATAGCCATGCCCTTCAGACTCCGGATACCAGGCTATCCTACCTCTCCATGCATTCTGTTCGCTGACCTCTACTTCCCGTAAATTGAAAGATTCAAGATCTGGTCTTTCAGGCTTCTCTCGATTGTCTAAAGGTGCCGTCATGGCTGTTTCCTGACCTTCATCGAGAACAGGAGTGTAACTTCGTTTATTCAGAAACTCAATGAGGACCCGGTCACGTTCATCTATGCCTATCATCTCAGTATCACCCCAGAAAGGCTGCCTTGGACCTTCCAGAACATGGTAGAGTGGTACCCAGTAGTCACCGATATATACGTAGGGATCGAGGTCTGTATATTTACCCAGGTAAAACTCAGCCCTTCGCAGAAGCTCTGCACCGATGCCATTATTTCGATAGCTCGGTTCAACTACAATAACCGCAATTACGCCGTTTTTTACACATCGATTTTCACGGTATACAAAATAGCTGGGTGTTACCGGTTTGATGGCATGAACCAAGCCGACCACCTTTCTATCAGTGATGGCCATTATAAGGCCGTTTCGGTCAAAAGCTTCCTGGTTTATGATGCGCTGCAGGAAGAGCTTTTCATCGACTGGATAGAAGTTTCGTTTATCCTCAAATACTCTGTTCCAAAATGCTACCAGTTTCGGTAAAAGATCGAGATCGAATGTATGATAGGTCAGCGTATATGCCATGGGAAAGCACTTTCATAAAACAATGGCTTATTATACTATATGAGAAGATTATCGCGAGAGAAAAACTCTGATCGGTGGTATCCCATGAAAAAACTCATAAACAAACCGGAAGATGTTGTGCGGGAAAGCCTGGAAGGTATGGCAGTTGCCCATCCTGATATTATCAGGGTCCATTATGAGCCCAACTTCATCTATAGGATTGAGGCCCCGGTGAAAGACAAAGTCGCCCTTATATCCGGCGGAGGAAGCGGTCACGAGCCTCTTCACGGTGGCTATGTTGGAAGAGGTATGCTTGATGCCGCTTGTCCGGGTGAGGTATTTACCTCTCCCACACCCGACCAGATGCTCGAGGCAGCAAAGCTCGTACATGGTGGTAGGGGTGTTCTGAACATTGTAAAAAATTACAGCGGAGATGTAATGAACTTCGAGATGGCAGCAGAGCTTGCCCACAAAGAACAGATACCGGTTGCGAATATTCTCATCGATGATGATGTGGCGGTCAAGGACAGCGTCTACACACAGGGTCGGCGGGGAGTGGGTACAACGGTCCTCGCTGAAAAGCTCTGCGGTGCGGCTTCGGAAAAGGGGTATGATCTGGCTAAGATTTCAGAGCTTTGCCGCCATGTGTCTTCTGGTGGAAGAAGCATG
>CAYFYU010000133.1:6113-9568 GCA_964347455.1 uncultured Spirochaetota bacterium
ATGGGAATTGCGCTCAGCTCCTGTACTGTGCCTGCAAGCGGGTTACCCACGTTTGAGCTTGGATCGGAAGAGATGGAGGTTGGTATCGGTATTCATGGTGAGCCGGGGTTCAAACGAAAGAGTATCCTTCCAGCCGATGAAATTGCCGAGTTGCTCGTCCGTTCAATCACTCAGGACCCTCCCTATACCCGAACAGTGCGCGAATGGAAGAGGGAAAGTGAAGAATGGATCGATATTGAAAAAACCGATACGCCCTTTAAAAGAGGTGACCAGGTGTTGGCCTTTGTAAACGGGATGGGTGGAACGCCTCTCCTGGAGCTGTACATTATCTACAGGAAGGTTGTTGAGGTCTGCAGCGGTGAGGGGCTGACGGTTGTCCGTTGCCTTATCGGCAATTACATAACGTCACTCGAAATGCAGGGCTGTTCCTTGACCCTGCTCAGGATGGATGATGAGCTGTTAAAGCTTTGGGATGCCCCGGTATGCACACCGGCCCTGAGATGGGGAGTATAAGGTGGTAACAAAAGCAAAGATAGTACAGTGGTTGATGGCTGTTGGGTCCATTATTGCGGAGAACAAGGAGTATTTGACGAAACTTGATGCGGCACTCGGTGACGCAGATCACGGGATAAACATGGATCGGGGTTTCAGGAAGGCTGGGGAAGTAGTGTCACGGGACCGGGAAAAAGACATTGGGAGTATTTTGAAGGATACCGGTATGGCACTTATCTCTTCAGTGGGTGGGGCAAGCGGGCCCTTGTACGGAACCTTTTTTGTAAGGGCCGGCTCTGCTGTGTATCAGAAAAACACGCTTAGTGGTCGGGATATTGTAGAACTATATCAAGCCGGGCTCAAAGGGGTTATCGACCGTGGAAAGGCACAGCTAGGTGACAAGACCATGGTTGATGCCCTTGCACCCGGAGTGAGTGCTTTGCAGAATGCGGTGGAACAGGGAAAGGATATTGTAGAGGCACTGAGAATTGCTGTTCATGAGGCTGAGAGAGGTATGAGAAGTACTGTTCCCATGATCGCAAAAAAGGGAAGGGCAAGTTATCTTGGGGAACGAAGTATAGGCCATCAGGATCCAGGAGCAACCTCTTCTTATTTTATAATAAAAACATTTCTCGATGTGATATCTGGATAGGAGCGCAGAGAGTGGTTGGGATTGTTGTTGTTGCCCATAGCAGACAGCTTGCCGATGAGGTCATTGCGCTCGCAAAGAGTATGCTTCGAGAGCAGATACCAGTTGCAGCTGCTGCCGGTATTGATGATGAGAAACAACCCTTTGGTACCGACGCAACAAGTATCGTTCGAGCTATTGAATCGGTGTACAGCAGCGATGGTGTTGTTGTACTCATGGACATGGGTAGTGCTATCTTGAGTGCTGAAACTGCTCTTGATTTTCTCAGCGATGAAAAACGGTCCAGGATTCGGCTCTGCGAAGCCCCGCTGGTGGAGGGTACCATTGCCGCTTCTGTACGTGCAGAGGGTGGCGGGAATCTCGAGGAGGTAATCGAAGAGGCTCGAGGTGCACTCAGGGCTAAGGCTTCTCAACTTGCACTTGAAACCGAATTGGCCGGGGATGTGAAGTACGGTGTTCAAAAAACTCAGGTGAAGCCTTCACCGGGGAGGGAAATACGGCTAAGGGTTCGAAACCGTCTCGGTTTGCATGCACGGCCGGCAGCCCGATTCGTCACAACTGCCTCACACTTTCAATCTGAAATAACTGTGCGAAATATTACCAAAAGATCTCCATCGGTCAGCGCCAGAAGCATCAACCTTATTACTACACTGGGCGTTGGTCAGGGAGACGAGATTTCCATCACTGCCTCCGGGTCCGACGCCCAAGATGCTATCCATGCACTTTCATCGCTTATAGAAAAAGGCTTTGGCGAGACTGCTACCTCCGAACAATATGCTTTGGAAGCAAAACTCAGATCCAAGCCTCGCTCCACCGAAGGTGATCTGAATGGTACTGGAGCATCTCCTGGTATTGCCATCGGTCCATCGGTTCTCTACCAGCCTGATATCCACAGGGTTCCCCAAAGAGAGATGCCGAATGCCCAGGAGGAATGGAGGCGACTCACCGATGCCATCCAAATAGTCCGTGAGGAAATTCGATCGCTTCAATATCGTGTCAGAGGACAGACTGAAAACGGAGCAGCTATTTTCGATGCCCATCTACTCTCTTTGGATGATCCGGTACTGATCGGGAAGGCAAGGCAGAGTATATTCGATAAGGGTGTAAATGCAGAAAAGGCATGGGAGAGAGCAATAGACCGGATGATCAAGAGGTACAGGAGTATAGAATCCTCCTATCTTCGCGCACGGGCAGTCGACCTGGTTGAACTTAAAGCGGCAGTGCTGCGTGTCCTTCTGGGAGAGGAGCAATTCACGTTCAGTATGGATAAAAGTGGTGTTGTCGTTGCAGCCGATCTCGGTCCATCGGATGTTGCCCGACTAGAGCATGGCAAGGTTCTTGGTATATGCACTGCTTTTGGTGGCGCTACCTCCCACGCTGCGATTCTTGCACGGGCTCTGGATATTCCTGCAGTTGTCGGCATAGGACCTGAGATATTACGCTTCGCGCAGGGCAACACACTAGTCTTAGACGGGAAAAAAGGCACAGTATGGATTGATCCTGATGATGTTGACAGCTTTCGATTGGAACAGAAGAGATGGCTCGAATCTAGAAAAATTCATCTTCAAAAGGTGGAGAAACCGGCAGTTACCCGGGATGGAAGACAGATTTTGGTTTCAGCAAACATAAGCAGTATCATTGAGGTGGAAACTGCACTGAAGTATGGTGCCGATGGAATCGGCGTACTGCGCACGGAGTTTCTCTTCTTGAAACGGAGCACCCCTCCATCAGAGGATGAGCAGGTTAACGTGTACCGGGAGATCGCCCGAAGGCTCGGGCCCCGTCCACTTGTCATCCGTACACTTGACGCTGGAGGTGATAAACCCCTTCCCTATGTTGCTGAAAGACCAACAGTCAATCCGTTTCTCGGAATGCGGGGTATTCGACTCTGTCTCGAAAATACCGACCTTTTTAAAACACAGCTTCGGGCGATCCTCCGTGCAAGTCAGGGGAGTTGCATAAAGCTCCTTTTGCCCATGGTCTCTACATTACAGGAGATAAAGCGAACAAAAGAGTACCTGCACGCCGCCAGGGATGAGCTTGACAAGAGCGGTAACTCCTACGACCAATCCATGGAAATTGGGATAATGATCGAGGTGCCCTCGACCATTGTACTGGCAGACCGACTGGCAAAAGAGGTAGATTTTTTTAGTATTGGAACAAACGATCTGAGTCAGTACATTATGGCATCTGATCGAACTGACAACCGCCTGTCTTCTATGAGCGATGCTCTCGGGCCGGCAGTTTTACGGTCTATACAACAGACGGTCGTTGCAGCCCACGAAGGGGGTATAGGGGTGAGTCTGTGCGGTGA
>CAYFYU010000134.1:0-9541 GCA_964347455.1 uncultured Spirochaetota bacterium
TTAACCGGGTATCCTTTTATTCCCGGGCAACACTGATGAAATCCTCATGGTATTCAATGGAGCGTATGTAAATACCCTCTATCGATCGCGCTCCCTCCCCTATGAGTTTCCTGACGATGAGGGGCGGAATCTTGAAATTGCCGATTCTAAAGTCAAGGACTGTATAGGATACCTTTCCATCCTCCGGCCATAACAGTGCAGATACGAGGGTTGTCGTATACTCTACGTGGCTCCTGCTCAGAATCCACGAAAGATATCCGGTTGACGGGATGTCTGATATTCTTACCTTAACCAGTACCGTTACTATGTTATTATTAAATTCGACCGATATATCGGTAATATCAATGCCCATTTGCTCTTCCAATCCTGATTTCAGGAGCAGACCCAGTTCCTCTCTGCTGAGGTTGATTGATGTTCTTCGATTGCTCTGAAACTCCTCTATCTTCTGCTTAAGGATTACCTCGGTGCCTGCATCGATTACCAGGGGCGTAAATTCAAGGGGTTGAACAATCCGTCCTGGAAGTATTACAAGCGCCCACACAATGGCTGCACCGACGAAACCGACTATGAGCAGGCCTATAAGCGCAGCAATTTTTTTACACATTTGATGTACCGATTGTTATTTTTGATGTATTATTCGGGAAAATTAGCGCTATTTAGACTCTAAATGAATTCGTAAAATATATCGATTTCATGATATAATATTTCTTCGATTCTGTATAATATGATTTTTAGGTAGAGGATAGTGGAACAAAAACCCAAAGCAAAAGACTCTTCACTTCCAAAACAAAACATGATCACTATACTGCGAACGTTGAAGAGCTTTCCCGAGCAGCGGGTTTTCACCGTTCTGAACGATTACTTTTTTCATCCTGACAACGAGATCAGCTCCGAAGCGATGCGTTCATCGGCACACAGGACCAATGAGTCCGCTATTCCCCATTTGCTTCACATCGTTGAAGGCGGTAAGCAAGCGCAGAAGATAGAGGCGCTGCAGGTACTCTCCTCTATTCATGCCCCACTGGTTATCGAACAACTTCTCAACTATTTCACCATGTTTGAGGATGGTGCATTGAAGCAGGAGCTCTTAAAGACCATGAATGCCATACTCCCCTTTCAGGAGAAGATACTCGAGCTAAATAGGGGTGTTCTCACCAACAACAGCGATGACGAGGAGCTCTGTAAAATTGCGATCCGGGGTCTTATTACTGCTGAGGATTTCGACTTTCTCGACTACTACCTTCTCCATGCACCGCAGGCCGTTCAGCTCGAGGCCTTCCAGGCGGTATACAGCTCTCAAAGCAAAAAGGTACAGATGTTTTTAAAAAAGCTTGAATCAGACGCGAAGAACCTCGCGGAGCTGGCACGGGCAGCCTATCTCGCTGCATACCATTTGAGGTTGCAAAATCCAAATACTAGCTTCAGCTTGAGACTGCTCGCTGATGCTCCAAAACAGGTTTACCTGACCTTCGTACAGTTGCTTAATAGCCATGTTGAGAGCAGTGTCTCCCCAAAGGGAATCTATCGGTACCTCCTCCTTCTGCCCTTTGTTGACACTGAAGTAGAAATAATTATTAGCGAGATGATAAAGAAGATCTTGAACCTGAAAACCAGGGACACCCGAGGCACCAGCAATGAGCTCCGATCCATAACAACCGTGCATCTCGACCAGGTGTTTAGAAAGGTGAAGGAGAATCATATCTCTCTTCGCCAGGTGAAGAAAAAGGAGGATCTTATTCCAACGCTCTTTGCAAGTCTTATAGAGAAGTATTGCTCGACCTCTTTTCTCGAGGAGATGCGGAAATTTTTCAGAGCTCATGAAAGGGGTGATCCGACGCTGCTCATCGAGGCGATGCAGGAATGTCTCAGTGATGCAGAGGGAGGAGAGATAAATGGATTCAAGGCATGCGTGCCGCTCTTTCTTGAAAAGGACAAGAAGAAAAGGCTGAGGATTAACAGTTTCATCAATAAAATCGACCCGCAGCTCACCAACATGCTGCGGAGGCTCAATCGCCTCATAAAAGCAGCCGGATTTTTGCAAATAAAAAGCCTTGTTAAGACGATATACGAGATTCGCTTATTCGCAATTGCCGAGAAGATATCCTTTCTGGAAGAGGCATCGACCATCAGTCTCTGCCAGCTCGCCTCAAATGACATTGCACGGGAGATACGGACGATCTGTCAACAGCTCGAAACGAAGAAAGACGTCTTTAAGAGCTATGTGCGGGGTGCCCAGTATCTTCCTCCTGAAACAGTTGCCGAATCGATCTTAAATCTGCTCTTCCACAACAAGAAGGACCCCGTAATCATCGATCTAGCTATTGACAGTCTCAGAAACATGGATTTGAGAAACATACATGCAGTTGATGCGAAGCTGCTCAGGGCATTCGAGGCAGAGGAGTTCGATAAATCCCAGAGGGAAAAGATAGCGGAGATAATAGCAAAGCATGGTGACGCCGCCTCCTTTCAGCCGCTCATTGAATTTCTAAGCAAAGGCGATAGTTTCACAAAGATTATTGGTATACGGATGATAAAGGCGATCGGAATTCGGAAAAAGGATGTGCCTCTCGATGTGCTCACAGGGAAACTGTATAAACTCATTGAAGACGATGATTTAGAGGTACGCGTTGAGGCTCTCATAGCCCTACTTGCGCTCGGTGATGACTATGCAGAGCGAATTGTCGGAGACTGGCTCGAATCGGATGATGAATACCTGATAGAGGGATTACTCTCACGATTTCAGGAACGAATAACAGGGAATATCCTCCCCCACATTCTCGGTCTCCTAAACTCCGAGCAGCCATTGGTTCACGCATCGCTGCGGGACTTTCTCCCAACCCTCTCAAAAGGTCCCTTCGCCGGAGAGGTGAAAAAGGCACTCATTGAGGGGCTTTCCGCCTCCCCGGAAACGATGCAGAAGAAACGAGAACGTATAAAAAAGGAAGAACGGCTGAAGAGTAAGGATATTTTTCTCCATCCGAAGCTCGAGTACAAGTTAAGACGTGAACATTCACAGATACTCACCGTATTCTTTATCGATATGGTTGGCTACACAAAGATTTCAACCCAGTCTGACATGACCAACCTGATGAAGCTGATAAAAACATTCGAGGGAAACGTCGTGCCGTCCATGGCAACCTACAACGGTTTAATCGTGAAGAAGCTCGGCGATGGGATCCTCGCCGTGTTCAAGCACCCGGTATCGGCGGCGATTGCGGCGCTGGAAATACAGAGCAAGATCAACGAGTACAACCGATACGCCGTCGACAAGGAGAAGTTTCAAGTCCGGATCGGATTACACCAGGGAACCGTCATATGGAAGGAAAACGATATCTTCGGTGATGTAGTCAATACGGCATCGCGCATGGAAACATCTGCAAAGCCGGGCGAAATCCTCATAACAGAGGAGATGTACAATGATATAAGGGACTTCATAACCTGTGAGCCAAGGGGTGAACTTCAGGTGAAGGGAAAGGAAGTTCCGATCAAGGCATTCTACCCAACCGGAGTTGAGAAGGATGTGAAAGCCCTGCTTGAGATTCGGAAAACCAATCTCCGCTCTTTTATTGCAGGAGATAGCAATACCGTGCTGGATCGTCTGAAGGAAGCTTTTTTTGCACCACGTTTCGAGATTCCGACCGGGGTTTCGAAAACACTCAAAGACCCATCGACTGTAGTGAGTCTCCTCCATACCCTCTTCACGGACATGGCAGAGGCAGCCTCTGAAATATCCCACGATTACCACGAGGAGTTTCTCTTCAAGCAGTACCTTCAGGAGAAATGGGACGAGACCATCTCCAATTTGAAGAAGTTTGGATAGCTGGAGTTCAAGAAACTATCTGATAAAGTTACCGTTAAAAAAGGATTAGGGACTGGAGCGTTACAATCATTGATCAGCGGATAATCCAGCAGTCGTCCGGATGTACATACAACGATACCGGTTCACCGGTGTGAATGAGGCTCTTATTAAAGGGTGATTTTTCGCCTGCAGGCCCCTTTGTATTCTCTAAATCTTTTGTAACTCCCTCTGAACGTTTTACAGTGTAGCTGCCGTGTTTGGTTTTTATACCTATTATAGTGGTCTCGCCGAGATATTCACCCTCAGTTACTCTTCCACATATTATGTTCTTTGGTTCAGTGCCCATTCCAGATATAGGTGGTGAGCCACCCAGTAGTTTGCACCTCTCGGGTCTAAAAACTATCGTAATCTTCGCATCCTGTTCAAGCTTCTCTGGAAATCGAATGGAGAACCTTCCCTCCGGTGTCGATGTCTCGGTGTGGTTTCCGTCACTGTGGACGACCTCGGCCTCCAGACGGTTCGTTACACCCATAAAATCGGCTACGAAGAGGGAACGGGGCCGATTGTGAATCTCATAGGCAGTACCTATCTGTTCAATATTACCATTTTGCATTACCACGATCCTATCGGAGATAGCAAGGGCCTCTTCCTGGTCGTGTGTAACATAGATAGTGGTGAGACCAAGCTCCCGCTGAATACGCTTTATCTCGCTCCTGAGCTCCTTCCTGAGCTTTGCATCGAGTGCCGAGAGCGGCTCATCGAGAAGGAGGAGTTGCGGGTTTGGAGCAAGCGCCCTTGCAAGGGCAATACGCTGCTGTTCACCTCCTGACAGCTGCGTAACGATGCGCCTCTCGTAGCCCGGTAGTTTTATGAGGTTGAGCAGCGAATCAACCCTTTTCAGAATTTTATCCCGTTCCCATCCCTGCATTCGAAGACCGAACGCAATATTACCAAACACGTTCATATTCGGAAAGAGGGCATAGTCCTGAAAAACGACTCCAACCTGTCGCAGGTGTGGTGCCTGATGGGTAACCTTACGCTTATCGATCACGATGTCTCCGCTATCGGGTGTGATGAACCCTGCGATGAGGTGCAGGGTTGTGGTTTTACCGCAGCCACTCGGACCGAGGAGGGTGAGCAGCTCCCCTGTTTCGGCAGTGAAAGAGAGCCGCATGTTGAATTCAGGATAATCCTTTTGTAAGTCGAGTACTTTCAAGCTCATTTTATCCAACTTGAAATCGTTATTCTATCAGCAGCTTGCTTTCAGCTGACCTCGAATCCCATTTTATCAATAATCACGAAGACGAGAAAGCAGATTCCCATGAGCACCGTCCCCATGGCACATGCCGCAAAGTAATTGTAAGACGAGATGAGTCGATATATGGCGATGGGTATGGTGGTCAGGTTGGGATTGTAGAGCATGAGCGTTGCATTTATCTCCCCGATAGATATTGCGAAGGCGAAGGTCGCTCCCGCAATGATCCCTGACTTGATGAGCGGCAGCTCGATCCGCCAGAAGGTTTTCCAGGGATTCGCCCCAAGACTCATCGCCGCCTGTATGAGGGCCGGATTGATCTTCCTGAATACGGCGGTAGTCGCTCGGAGCACAAAGGGATAGGCAATGACTGTATGAGCGAATGCGATGGCGTACCACTTTCCCGTAATATCCCAGGGGAAGTTCTGATAGGCCTTTATGTAGCCGAGTCCCAATATAATGGAAGAAATACCCAACGGCAGCATGGCAAAAGATTCAAACAGCCCACCCATAAGCCGCTCTCTTCTTATTGTGATGTACGCTATGATGGTACCAAGCGGGAGGGAGAACGCGACCGCCATGAGCCCAAAGAAGAGGCTGTTCCTGATAACCGAGATATAGGAGACGGCGAGGGAGCCGCTCGAGAAATTTAAAATAATGTTCCTGTACCAGTGAAATGTGTACGAGAGCTCACCTGCCCACCCCGACCGTCTCAGAAAAGAGTAGTGCACAGCAGCGAGCATCGGTGCGATGATTATGGCAAAGGAAATCAACAGATAGAGAATGACCGCTGGCCCGTAGGGCGAGCGGATAGCCCTGCTCAGGGGCAGCCGTTCGTAGCGGAGCTGTATTTTTTCTGCAAAGCTCACCCGTCTCTGAAATTTTATATAGGCATACATAAACATAATGGAGAGGATCGACTCCCAAATCGCGAGCGCACTTCCCACCTTGAGGTCCAGGCTTACCTTTGCGAGACGGTATATTTCGACCTCGATGGTGGAAAAACGGGGGCCACCACCGAGTACAAGAATGATCGCGAAGCTGGTGAAGCAGAAGATGAATATGAGTGCAGCACTCGCGAAAATACCAGGCATTATCTGCGGCAGAACAGCACTCCTGAAGAGCTTCATCCCACTTGCTCCAAGACTCCGGGCCGCTTTCTCCAGATTCGGGTTGATGCGGCTCCACACTGCAGAAACGAGCCGGATACAGATGGGGAAGTTGTAAAAAGTATGGGCAAGGACTATCGCCTTCAGGGAGTAGAGGACCTTGAGCGGTGGTTCCTCCAGGTTGAGCACCCCCATCAGTGCTCTGTTGAGCAGACCGTTGTTTCCAAAAAAGATAACAAAACCGAGCACCACGATTATGGAGGGAAGCACAAAGGGCACTGTGGTAATGGCCTTGATGATGGTCTTGCCTCTGAATTCGTACTTTGCAAGTAGGTAGGCACCGGGTAGCCCGAGAAGAATCGAGGCTAGAGTGCTCAGCGCTGCCTGATATACGGTAAATCCGATTATCTTCAGGTAGTATCTCTCTGTCAGTATGAGGAGGAGATTCTGAATCGAGAATCGCCCCGATTCATCGGTAAGCCCCTCCTGAAGAATAGACAGCAGGGGAAAGTAGAAGAACAGCCCGAGAAAGAGCAGGGGGAAGAAAACCGTTACGATGTCTCCCGGAGCTCTTCTCAGCCTCTTTGGTTCTCTCTCGTTATTAATCTCTATACTCCTCTCCTGCAGAGCCATTTACATTATTTCGCAACTACCTTGAGCCAGCCGTCAATCCAGCGCTCCTGGTTCCGTTCTATAACGTAGGTATTGAGAGAAAGAATTTTATCCGGTTTCGGTGCATAACTAAAAGAGTCGGGAAGCTCCACTGCGGGATTTACCGGGAACATCCAGTTGGTAAGTGGGATCTCCTCCTGGAACTCTTCCGTAACGATGAAATCGATAAATTTTCGCGCCAGGTCCTGGTTTTTACATCCTTTCACGATACCCATGCCCTCTATCTGAAGATAGTTACCCTCCCGGAAAATCGCAGCACGGTAGCGTGTGGTATCCTCGTACTCTACGTGGTAGGCCGGGCTCGTTGTATAGCTCAGCACCATGGGCGCCTCGCCGCTTGTGAACAACCCGTAGGCCGTATCCCATCCCTCTGTGATTGTCAGAATGTTCGGAGTCAGTTTGCGCCAGTAATCGAGATAACCCTCACCGTACACTGCCACGGTCCAGAGAAGAAATCCCAGTCCGGGGCTCGAGGTTCGAGGGTCCTGGAATAGCAGCTTCTTTCGGTACTCAGGCCTCAGGAGATCATCCATGCTCCTTGGCGGATTCGTAATCTTCTGCGAATCGTACACAATCGCAAAGTAACCGTGATCAAAGGGGGTTACGTGATTGGATTGGTCAAAGATGAGCTCCCCTGGAATAAGTGCAAGATTCGGTGATCGGTACGGTTCGAGAACATCGGCTTCCACTGCCTTTGAAAGAAGGTTGTTGTCAATCCCCAGAACAATATC
This sequence comes from uncultured Spirochaetota bacterium, assembly GCA_964347455.1. Taxonomy (GTDB): domain Bacteria; phylum Spirochaetota; class B62-G9; order B62-G9; family DRHN01; genus JAGLSF01. The sequence continues at coordinate 7,567 of CAYFYU010000134.1, forward strand.
GGCCTTTGGCCTCTTTTTTTCGAGAATCGCCCGGTTGAGTACCTGGCCGGCATCGCCAACAGAGATGATGTTCACGCTGACATTGAACAGCTTCTCAAACTTCGGAATGACCTTTACCGCAGGGCCCCACTCAGAAACAAAGGAGTCATAGGCGTAGATCGTCAGGTCGGCTTCACCAGCAAGGGCGGGATAAAACAATCCGAAAACCAGCACAATTGCCGATACAAGGACTATAAAGGGGTGCCCTGATTTTATAGCTTTCTTTGTTCTCATGGTTTCCTCCTACAATGAGAATGGTTTCTTTTGCAGGAGTGGTATATATCAAGCTGGGATTAAAAGACCCTTTTACCCTCACCGGATTAAGAGACAAAAAACAGGAGTACATGTTCCGTGCATCGTGTTTTTCCAGGTCACGTAACAACCTGGGAAGTTTTTTGGATGAGGAATTTCTAAGCGATGTAACTTTTTTTTAAGGTAGGAAAGCGTCATCGACTTCCTCCGCCGGTATTACCCGGATCAGGTTCGAAGGGTTTAATCTCAGGTTTCTCACCACCCCTGTCAACATTAAATTTATGGTTGAACACCAGTTCTGTCAATTAGAATTAGAGGAAGAGGATATGGTTCTAAATCTCAATATGGGCAGATCATTCAACTATAACTTATCGTACTCTGAGCCTTAGAAAATATCGATTATAAGGATAATAATTTGCTTTATTCATGAATTATTTATGCGTAAACATTGATATTCCAACTTTTTGTGCTATTTTTAGGTATGTCAGGAAAATCCTACTATAGGATAGGTATGCGTAGTATATCCAGATACATACTCGTCCCCGTTTTGCTCGTGACGCTCTCGATTATTGCGGGGGGAAGTATAGCATTTGGATTAGATATATCTGCAAATACCACCTTTACGCTCGATGATGCAAGCGTTGCAGCAGAAACGGGATTTACACTCACCTTTGATACCAGTGCAGATGTCGGTGCAAGAAACCAGGTCAGGATAGATTTTTCAGCATTTGGCACCAGTTCCACAGATTTTGATCTCTCCAATGTGAGCACAAACACTGCTGACTACACATTTACGAATTTTGCTACAGCTCCAACAGGAGTGGCTGTTGATAACAATGCAAAAACCATAACTTTTACCGGCTGTACCATAAATTCAAGCACCGTGGGGGTTCAAATTGTATACAACGATATACCCGGTATACATTTTATCCGTAATGATATAGATGCTTCAACCTTTAATGTCAGTATTGTTCTTGGTGGATTTGTCGATTTTGCATTGGAAAGCACTACCATCAGTGCCAATCAAGCCTCTTCCGTCACCGCGCAAATTACGGCACCAGTGGTTAGAGAAGCCACCGTTGGAACGGTGGGAAATTCCGTCACCTATGAAATTACCACCGCAGCCGGTACAGCGGACACCTTTAAAATAGAGAATCCCTTCACTGACAGGACATTGACCGTTATATCGGTGGATATAGATGGCACAGGTCAGTTCCTGCAAAATTCTCAGACCAGGCCGACTGGTGTAGATCAGACTGCCTGGTATTACGATGCTACCAATGATCGACTTGAAATCAGGACGAGGAAATCGGCTGTCTTTTCTGGTAAAACTATTACGGTAGTCTTCGAATTCGATGCTCCCACCGCAGCAAGCACCGGAAACAACTTTAATCTCTTCTCTTTCGATGATTCCCAGGATGCAGCAGCGGAAGACACAACAAATATTACGAACAATAACGTTAATTTTAATATAATTCCTGATTCAGCAGACCAAGTTGTAATAACAGGGCCAGGAGCAGATTTCGCAGCAGGTGGTACTACAACTCTGACTGTTCAAGTTCAAGATCAATTTGGTAATCTATTGACAACTGATATTGTTACACAGATAACCTTTGATCCAACTTTAAGCGGGACAATCAGTAATGTGACGACGGGCACTGGTGATGGGAGTTATGGAGTAGTC
>CAYFYU010000135.1:0-9512 GCA_964347455.1 uncultured Spirochaetota bacterium
AATGACACCCCAGTCTACAATTCCAATACCAAGCTGAGAAGGGATGAAGGGAGGCGCAGTCTGTGCCTTACGGGTGGTCATAATGAGGGCAAACACATACTCATTCCAGGCAAATATAAAGCAAAAGACCATTGTAGCCGCGATCCCGGTTGCAGCCTGCGGCAGAACGATCTTTCGAAAAGACTCAAAGCGTGTATACCCGTCAACCATTGCAGCCTCTTCATACTCCCTCGGTATTTCGTCTATGAATCCTTTCATGACCCATGTGGCAAAGGAGAGGTTGAAACAGGTATAGAGCAGTATCAGCCCGAAACGGGTGTCGTTCAATCCAAAAAACCGGTACATCAGAAAAAGTGGAATCGTCACGACAACCGGCGGAAGCATCCGGGTACTGAGGATAAAAAACAACCAGTCATTTTCACCTCTAACCCTGAATCGGGAAAAGCCGTAAGCTGTGATGGTTCCGAGTGAAACCGACGCAAGTGTGCTGAATATGGCGATAAAAAAGCTATTGAAGAGCCGTGCGGGAAATGGAGATACACCGGTAATGGTCTGCCCGAGCTTCAGAACGCTTCGTTCGAAGTAATTCGCATCCTGAAGTCTCTCTTCATGTTCAGCTTGACTTCGGACCAGCGAACGCTTGGTAAAGAGCTTTATGTAGCTGGTAATCTCCGGTTTAAAGAACATTTTTGGTGGAACGGCAGTAACGGCCTTGAATGGCTTGAAAGAGGTGGTAATTACCCAGTAGATCGGTATCAGATACACTATCATCACAACCAGTACGATGGCTATGACAATAGTACGAGCCAGTCTTTTTCCTCTCAGGGCAACCCTGGGCATATTACATTTCCTTTGCTTTGTTGAGATACTTAATATAGATGTTGCTTATGGCGATTATCATTATCAGAATGATATAGGCGAAAGCCGAGGCTTTTCCGGTGTTCCACTGGGCAAAAGCGAGCCGGTAGAGATTGATTGCGATCAATTCCGTTGAGGTACCAGGGCCGCCACCGGTCATAACAAAGGCGATGTCGAACATCTTGAATGCTTCCATAGTCCTGAAAATGAGTGCTATGAGCAGTAAGGGTGCAACGAGCGGGAGGGTGATCCTCCTGAATTTGAACCACCAGGAAGCCCTGTCTATTTCGGCAGCTTCATAGAGGTACTGCGGAATGGCCGAAAGACCTGCAAGGGCGAGGAGCATCGTGAAGGGTGACCACATCCAGATATCGGTAATGGCAACCGCAATGAGTGCCATTCTCGGATTTGCAAGCCACACGAAATCCCCTAATCCCAGCATATAGTTTATAATTCCCCAGCCTGGATTCCAGAGCAATCGCCAGAAAAGTCCTACAATGGACATGGACATCATCATGGGGAGCAGGATAAGAGTTGTAACCAGCCCTTTTGCCTTAAAGTCCCTGTTGAGTATAAGTGCCACTCCAAAACCAACGAGGAACTCACCCAGCACAGCCATAATGGCGTACCGGGCCGTGAGGGTAAAATACTCCCAGATATGGGGGTCCAGGAGTACATCCTTGTAATTCTTTCCACCGATCCAGTCGGGATTTACCCCCTCAACCCTCGGTTTTACAGCACTGTAATCCGCAAAGCTCAACCCAAGCGACCATATCAGTGGGAATATATTAATACAGATCAACAAAACGATTGTGGGCAGCACAAAAAGCCTTTTTATAGCATTGTCGCTCAGACCTCTCCGCTTTAATACCACGCCCACATTGGTTTCATTCATTGCATTGTCCAGTGTTGATAAAATAAGAGGGGAAGAGGCAAGCCCCTTCCCCTAGGTTGTCCTGTAATCAGTCGTAGTAACCGGCCTTTTCGAATATGGCCTCCCACTCTTCGGCTATACCGTCCATCGCCTCTTTCGCCGTAATCGTACCGGCTACAATGGCTTCATGCCATCGGCGCTGGCACACCTCGAGCAGTTCAGCATACTCGGGTACTGCCCAGAAGTCCTTCACCATCTGCATCGTTTCCATGAAGGATCGGTTGTAGGGTGTCATGTTGAGGAAGGCATCTGACTTTAATGTCTCCAGGTCACAGGTATACCCGCCAAGTTCGCCCCACTTCGCCTGCGCTTCAGGGGTCACGAACCACTCGAGCCACGCAAAGGCTGCGTCCTGTTTCTTCGAGTAGGTCACGACCGAAGCTCCCTGGCCTCCGAGAGCAGCGACTCTGGCCGCCGGTCCCGCCGGCATGGCAAAAAATCCAGTAACATCAGCGTACTTGCTCATCTCGGGATTCACCAGAGCAGGGAAAAAGGCATAGTAGTTCATAGACATAGCGGCAAGGCCTTCGGTTATGGCCATGTTGTTTTCCGGGAAAAAGGCATTGCCCCAGTCAGGCGGGGTGGTCATGTAGAGCTCTCTATAAAACTCTATCGACGCAACTCCCTCAGGACTGTTGAGAATTCCCTTCACCTTATAGGTGTCATAGTCACCCAGGTCGGCACCCCAGGCCCAGAGCACGTTCTCCACACCCATGGTTATCGCATCGTAATCCTTCTGGGTATAGATCGCAGTACCGTAGAAGTTCTCATCAGGCCTGGTGAAAAACTGAGCAATATCAAGCAGCTGATCCCAGGTTTCAGGAACATCAAGCTCGTACCCATACTGGGCCTTGAAAGCTGCCTTTTCCTTCGGATCCTCGAACTTGTCCTTTCGGTACGACCAACCGCAGGCATCACCCTCGACAGGGACAGCCCAGTACTTTCCGGAACCCTTCGGATACTCTGCATAGGCCACGATTGTCGCAGCAGCCATACTCTTGTCTACACCACGCTCCTTTATCCAGTCGGTAAGCTCAACGTAGTGTCCCTGGGTTGCACCTCTTCCGAGCCACTGTGAATCACCAACAACGAGATCATAGGCATCACCACGGGCCGCAAATTCGTTGAAGGTCTTGGTTTGAAAGTCAGGCCATGGTGTTGTTTCCACATTGGCGACATTTCCCGTTTGTTCTGTGTAGACGTTACAGAGCTCCTGGAGGTAGTTGGCCGGGTCCCACTCGGCCCAGAAAATCGTGATAGCCGGCATAGCCTTTCCAGGCTTTTCTGCCCCACCCCTTGCAAAGACAAATAACGATGACGTAAAGATCAGCAGGATGACAAGGGCAAGGCACAAACTTAATTTTCTTGCTCTCATAAACAACCTCCTTCTTAAAATATTTATTTACAAAAACAAGAAGCACAACTTAATGCAAAAAAATACACACCTTCATGGAAAGAGCACTATCGCCTGAAGCTGAGTTATTCCAATAAAAGGGATGGATACACTTCTTCCCCATGCTCGAAAGGTCGAATAAAATGCTACCACACTATTCTGTAGCTGTCAACACGCAAATTGACACAAAATTAACACTTTTACAGGCCCAGGAGCCTCTTGTTTACCCTCATATCGAGGGAGCCGATCTCGATTGGTTGAGCGCTCACCCTCTCGTAGTCGATCTTCGTATCCCCTATCTTGGCTGTATCTCCCCCTGACAGTAGTGCTGCCATTTCGGATTGTGAATCCCAGAGCTTTTCCTGTGCAGCGGCAATTTGCTTATCAGCTAACAGCTCATTTGCCTTCTTTTCAGCAGTCCTGTACCCATCTACGACAAGCTCGATATACCTCTCACGTAGAGCAAGTTTGTTAGCTTCACCCGGCGCTGCATCGGTACGGAGCATGTGGTTGTCAAACTCCACGATACCCTTCCAGTTGTATTTATTGACAAGCCAGATGATGCTGATGATCTCCTTGACTCCGTCCATCCCGACAAGCACGGGATTGTCGTTGTCGTACTGATCCGGTTTCTGATTGCCCATGTGGAGGAAGAACAGCTTTTTCATGCTCAACGCAAAGGCAACCGCAGAAACACTGGTAAGTCCCGTCATCTGATCGTGCTGCAGGACCTCGGGGTTCACTCCCCAGAAGTCAGGATCCTCGAGGGTCATGATCAGGGCAAGTGCATGCCCCACCGTCGGAAGAAACATCTCGCCTCGAGGTTCGTTGGGTTTATGCTCAATGGTCATGCCTTTGAAGGAGAGTTTTTTCTCCGCTGCATAGCGTCGTGCCAGGTTGAGTCCTTCCCGTACAAAGGAAAAGGTTCTATCCCACGGTACGGCAAATTGTGTTTCAAAACCGTCCCGGGCAACCCAGTAGGTAAAATAATCGGCGCCAAAAAAACTCCCGATTCGCAGAGACCGCATCACCTCGCCTGTGCGCAATGGCGCGCAGGTAGTAGCAGTTGCGATAAATCAGGGACAGATACTCACTCACTTATTTCAAGGAGACTCTTAAGAACACCATGGAACAAGGTCGTCATCATGGGCTGATGTGCAATCGATGAGCTTCTTCTTTTTTGCATCGCAGAGAAGGTCAGTAGTCTCAATGGATGTCACCCTGCTGAGCACGCCGGGTCCAAATGGGTCACCAACAGGATTTCCGACACACCAGTAGGGCATGGAGAGTGTACGTTTTTCAACCATGCAATCCTCCCTTTGTTTTTATTTGACCTACATGATAGTAATCAATCGGAGTAGTTTTTATCAAGAAAAAAGAGCACCAAAGTTCGATGCATAAGGTCGTTCTATCTTTTTGCCCAGGTCATAGGTCCAGGAGCCTCATGGTTTATCGCCTGGTCAAGAACACGCAGGGCCTTTCCCAATCCCTCCCGAAATGATTTACGGCTGTCCTCATGTTCGATGCTCACCACGTGATCGTAGCCCCACAACTGCAGCTCAGTAATAAAACGGGACCACCATCCCTGGTCATGAGCACCGTTTATCGGGTCCCATCCTTCTCCAATGGTCACAAATCGCCAGACCCGGTCGGCTTCTTTAGAATAGGGAATGCAGCTGTGATTACCGTATACTGAGGTGTTGTACGGATCTGCAAAGGTATCTTTTCCGTGGCAGTGCTTTACGGGATTTTTACCCAGCGCTTTGTTCAGGTACCGAACCATTGCAATAGGATCGATGTTGCGCCAGAAAAAATGGCTTGGATCGAAGTTCAGACCGAGGACCGTTCCATCATCCCCCGCCCTATCCAGGAGTTGGAGATAGGTCTCAGCGTTGTGTGCAAGAAAATTGGGATGCAGCTCGAAGGCAAGTTTTACACCAACAGCGCGAGCCTCATCTACGAAACCACGCCATACCGCGCCGGCAAATTTCATCTGTGCCTCAAAGGCATCGAAGTGTTCGTCCGGCCACGGACACACATGCCATCCCGGAACCTTTCCAGATTGCGTTGCCTTTCCGTCTTTCCCAATTTTTACATCCGCAGCTGGAAGTCCTGAGAAGCAGTTGACCACACGTACGGGGTTGCCATCGCTGTTACGCAAAAGACATTTGTCAAGCTGTGACATGAGTGCTATTGCATTCCGAAGCCGCTCTGTGCTCACCTTAGCTACTTCAGGATCCGGGTGGAGCGGGTTGCCATGAGCCGAGAGGGATGAAAGATGAAACCCGGAGTCCACGATGACCGATTCGAACTCATTACGCTTCTTCCTGTCCTTTATGTAGAGAGGCGGATCACAATGGGCAACCCCATAGAGGCTTACCCCTATCTCGATACATTCCAGTGCGGGAAAATCACTCTGAAGCATCTCAAGCACATCCGAAAGCGGACTTTCCGCATAAGGTGCAATGAGAAAACCGATCTGCATATTCATCCTCCTGTTTTTGAGCAACCCTACACTCATGAGCCATATTTGTCAAGATCAAGAAAGCTAATGTTTTTGGTGACGGTTCCAGACAGTGGTACCGGTTATACAAAATCTTGATCTTCTTGACGCCATCGGTAATGAGTGGTAAGATGCATCCTTTGAGGCCATTCCAAAACCCAGGGGGAAAAGGATGTTCAGGTACGCCTACAATTCACTTGTCTATTATGGTGAAGATGTTACGAAGAGCATAGCGAGAGTGTCGAAGTTTGGCTATGATGCGATAGAGCTCTACGGTGAGCCCGACGAGTATGACACTGCAGAAGTCCGAAAGCTCTGCTCGGACCACAATATCGGTGTTTCTTCAATATGCTCAATCTACACAGAGGAACGGGATCTGGCGTCACCTGAGGAAAACATCCGTAGGAATGGGATTGACTATGTGAAAAAAATTGCAGACCTGGCCTCTGAGGTCGGATGCCCGGTTATAATCGCCGCACCTACCGCATGCATGAAACTCACCCCCTGGAAGGACCCTGTCCAGGAGAGAGGATGGGCGGTGGAGAACCTACACAAGACCGGCGAGTATGCGGCTAGCCTTGGAGTCAACTTAACCATTGAGGCGTGGAACCGTTACGAGACCTATTTCCTGAATCGCCTCGACCAGTGTGTTGAGCTCTTACACGAAGTCGATCTCTCAAATGCAGGGGTCATGGGTGACACCTTCCACATGAGCATCGAGGAGGATTCGATAGCCGAGGCATTTCGCAGGGCAGGAAAATACCTGAACCATGTTCATCTTGCCGACAGCAACAGGGCGGCACCGGGCAAGGGTCACCTCGATTTCGTCCCGATCTTGCGGACGTTGAAGGACATAGAGTACAGGGGACATCTTTGCTTTGAGCTGCTGCCTGCCGCTGCAGATCCATTCGGGACGCTAAAGAAGGGAGGGGGAAGGGAATTCTTCGACGAATACACCAAGAGTGCTATCGAATATATAAAGGAGATTGAAAAAAATCTATAACCATGGGTCTGATTTCGAACATCTAGGTAACGTACATAAATTGAGACCCTCAGGGAGGCATGTATGGGAAAAATCAAAGTAGGCTGTCAGACGTATACCTGGGAGATGCTTGGCGCAGCCTGGGATGGCAGTGTTAACGATATCCTCGATATACTGGCTCGAGCCGGTTACGAGGGGGTGGAGATAACGAACACAATGATCGGCGAATACTACGACGCTCCAGATCGTTTCGCCAAAGCGCTCGAAGAGAGAAATCTTGCCCTTGCTTCATTCGGTTTCGTGCCGCAGAAATCCTTTACTGAAAATGATCTCGTGGAAGATGAAATTATGCACTCACGAAAGGGGATAGATTTCGTCGCGCAGTTTCCCGGGTGCAGGATGGATCTTGCTGGTGGAAGCTCTCCAAACAGAGATAATCTGGACCAGAAGTTTACCACAATGTGCCGCATCTACAATGAGGTAGCCTCTCTGGCTGATGAAAAGGGAGTACCCGTCGACGTACATCCTCATTCCCATGCGGGCTCGATCATAGAAACTGAAGAAGAATACAATAGACTTATGGAGCTAACCGACCCCACGCTCATTGGCTGGTGCCCGGACAGCGGTCACATCGTTCGAGGGGGGCTCGATCTCATTACCACTCTGGAAAAATATAAAAGTAGAATCAGAAATTTCCACTTCAAGGATGTCGACAGCTCTGGAACATGGCAGATGATGGGAAAAGGGATATGCGATTACGAGAAGACCCTCCGGCTCCTTGAGGAGATTGGTTACGAGGGCTGGATCATCGCTGAGGAGGAATCTGATGAGGCCAGAAAGGATCAGCTGAGCGCGGTCTCTCAAAACAGGCAGTATCTTAAATCCCTCGGATACTAAAAGATCCATGGGTCAGAGAGCGTACATGAGCATACCGATAGATAAGTTCAGCGTGTGTATAGAAACAGTTTTCCCCTATAACATCCACTATGTGAAGCGGATCAAAACAACGGCATCTCTCGGCTTCAAAGTTTATGAGTTCTGGTTTCATGATATGAAAAAGGAAAGCTCAGGATGGGTGGTGCAGAAAAATGCCAAGGAAATAGACGTCCTCTATAGACTGAATCAGGAGCTTAAATTACAGCTTGTTTGCTTTGCGGTCAACTCCCCAAATGGAGATCATGGAGGCAATCTCATTGATAAAAAAGGGATCGAGAGCTTTATGGAAACCCTTGAAAAGCTCATCCCCTTTGCACAGCAATTGAAAGCACCATTTTTAATCGGTTTTCCAGGCTACGAACAGCCGGGTATTAGCAGAGAGGAGCTGATCGAGAGAGCCATACATTCTTTACAGCAGATCGACAGCTTCATCGATGGATCGGGAGTACTACTTTTGATGGAACCTCTCAGTGATCTCAAGTATAAGGGGTATCTACTGCCGACCATCGGCGATGCAGTATCTCTTCTGCGCAATACAGGCGGGAAGAATCTGAAGATTCTCTTCGATTTTTTTCACATTCAGTCCATGACCGGAAACCTGCTGGAGTCACTCACGGACAGCATCGACCTCATTGGACATATACACATTGCAGGCGTTCCTGGCCAGCATGAACCTGCGAGAGGCGAAATAAATTATCCCCATGTGCTCCACAAGCTTCTGGATATGGGCTACGCAGGGCGCTTTGGGATCGAATACTACCCTCTCATGCAACCTAAAGAATCTCTCAGAGAAACAAAGCGGTACCTAGAGGCGAATTGATCTCACAGGTATCACCGGATCGTCTGATCTACTATTTCAATGGAATCGATCCTTACACCTGTCCATGCCTATTGATTGATGAGAACCGTTTTTATCAACTCAGAAGCCTTACTGGATGTTTCCTTCATGGCCCTCCCAATATCCGCGAAAGGATAGGTTTTACTGATAAGTTCTGTCTGGTCGAACACCTTCTTATCCATCAATTTTACGGCATCAACCAGATCCTTATGAAAATTCTTCGAGGCAAAGGGTGTGGTGTTCAGAACCTCGATCCCCTTCATATGCCACGCGTCAGTTGGTACAGCTTCATCCCTATCATGATGTCCAAATATGCATAGCCGGCCACCCATGCGTGTCATTCCGGTCGCTTTCGAAATCAGGCCGGGTAAACCGACTGCCTCTATTACAATATCAGCTTCCCCTGCCAAACTATCTGTCACAGCAGCCACAAATTCGCTGCTATTTGCATTAACGACCTCATCTGCTCCATACCTTCTCGCCAGTTCCAGCCTGCTCTCATCTATATCCACCGCCACAATTTTACTGACAAACTCCTTTGGAAGCCCCTGAATTAAAAGCAGCCCCATGTAACCGCACCCAACTACAACGACTCTATCTCCCGGTTCTATGCGTAGCAGCCTCAGAGCACAAACCGCACAGGCAACTGGCTCGGCCACCCAGTATTCGTAGGCCTTAACACCATCGGGTATCTTTGCAATAGCGTTTCGCTCCGCAATAAAGTATTCTGCCATGGCGCCACCATGGGCCATTGAAGTAACATTGTCTCCTGGCTTGATGTCCTCAACTCCAATCCCCACCTCCTCCACAATTCCCACTCCCTCGTGTCCGGGAGCGTTATTGTATCTCGGAGAATCAACCTTCCCTTCAAAACATTTAATATCATACTTGCATATGCCGCACGCCTTCATATGAACGAGAACCTGATGCGGTTGTGGTGAAGTGAGATTCCTCTCAACAAAGGATAGACTATGGGCGTCTTTGAATTGGACTGCTCTTATTTTTCTGTTACCTGGCATATGTTCGATAAAGAGGAAGAATACCAGCTCTTAATAAAATATTTCTACA
>CAYFYU010000136.1:0-9445 GCA_964347455.1 uncultured Spirochaetota bacterium
ATACCTCACCCTTGGTATTTCTCATTGATATATAAGTAGAGGAAAGAAGATTCCGGAATACCGGTGCGCTGGATTTCTCGGAAAGACATTGATCGACTGTTTTGAGAAAGAGAAGCTCGAAGATATTGAGAAACGGTTAGAAGTGTTAGAAGCCCATGAAGTATGAACCATTACATAGACGACTGCAAAGCATCGAAAAAGTGAAACAACTGGAACATCTTCAACCAAAGCGTGTGATCACAATCATTGGTTTCTCAGATGATGATTCGGAATAAAATAGCCAGACATTTCGGTTCGCCGAGTTGATCATGATATTATATAAGGCTATCCTCCTTCTTGGACAAGCCCATAATCCAGCAGCTTTTATATCCATTATCATACAAATGAATTATATCAAGACATTCTACTGGCGGTAATAGATTCTATTGTTCTAAAAGCAGATGCGATCGAAAAAAATCAATCTCCTTTTCTATAAAGTCCCGCGCTTCGTCTGTGTTATCCTTATACCAATTATGGCCAGCTTCATCATATACGACATATTCCAAAGGAATATTCAATTCACTTGCTACTTCGAGGAAGGCTGGATGCGTTGGTTTAGCCATCAAATCACGTGAGCCTGTTATAAAGAGTAAAGGTACATCGTTACTCATAATCTCTTTATCTGATAGATAAAATTGTAATACTGCAGCTTCAAAGACAGCGCATTTAATATATTTGTGATATTTAAATGATTTATCCAACGCAGTATTAAAAGCATATGCTCCAGGATGTCCACCTCCCCATATGCCGATATATCTTTTATCAATGCTAAATTCTCTCGCATTCTTCATAATATAGGTAATGCTCTCAGCAAAGCTTTCACCCATTGATATATCTGGAATTACGGCGATTAATCCCGAAGCAGCAACCAACTGTCCAAACGAAATGGCACTCTTCCACAACGGCCGTCCACGACCGATGAACACAGCTGGAAGTTTCGTTGAGAAGTTGAAATCCGGAGGATAATATATATCCACATCGACTACCCAATCTCTACCTCCTCCAATGTCAAAACTAAACTTTTTACTCGTCACTAACACTTCATCCATGCCGGGTAAATTGAGTGCATACCAATTATCCCAACTACCTGCTGTTGTCGCCTGTTCTCTTCTTTCTCTACCAGTAATCATAGCTGGATCTTCAGCAATTAAAAGTAATGCTAACAAGAAAAAAATAATGATTGAAATCACGATTCTTACCTTCATTATCTCATCTCCTTAAATCAGTAATTAACAAGGCACAATAACCAGATACATGATGTTAATCCATGAATGGTTCACACATCAAATCTTGAAGAGTGATTTAATTGACCTTATATTGCTCAAGGAGTAAATCAGCAAGAGGTGCTGGTGTTAAAATGGGATGGACAAAATCTCAGACAATGACGCCATGATAGTACTTACGGCTATAAGGTCAATTCGCTGAGATGTGGATGCATAACATACTGAATAACTTTCGTTATGAATGAACGGTATTGAGTAAATATCATCCTATTAGATTTAGATATTTTATTATACATATACTTTTTGTCAAGTATTATGAAAAAGATTGATCCTGCATTTTTTTATTGAACTATAAATCAAAAAAGATTAAAAGGTGGAGTAACTAGATTACTTAAACTAATGCATGCTACTGATAGTTTGTGTAAGTACTAGAGAGTTCTCAGTCTGTTGCGTTAGACAAAATTGAGGTTACATTTAATGGTACTTTGAATCACTTATATTACATTTCTTGTTCAATTACTCTATTACTGAGTAGTGACAGTCTAAAAACTCAACATATTGACCTTCTGGTGATTCCATAAACGCCTTTAATTTTTTCATTACTTCTTTCATTCGATCTGATTTAGGTGAAAACATGTTGCCAGCCCACCAATCATGATTGCTTTCAGCATCTTTCCAAAGTTCGACAAATGCAAAAGCACTTGCACTATTATTTGGCTGATGCGGAATAGGTTCAGAAAACCTTTCAATTGCTTCAATAGACAGTAATCCTGGTGCTTCCTTTTCGGCGGGAATAAACTCCTCAAGCATCATTTTTTTCAGTTCAGCCAATGTTCCAGATTCTGCACCTGGTTTTACATTAAACATAACAACGACACGTTTTTTAGCCATGATACACCCCCTGAATAATGATATTTATCCCAAATGGTGTGAAATCATGATGTGTTAAAATCAATCAATTTTCTAGTATTTACACTACAATAGTATCCTCAATTTCGTAAAAGTTCCCCAATGAAAAAGAGGCCATTCACAGTGTAAGAATTATGTGCTTTCATTATAACAATCAGAGGAAGTCGTGCAAGGAGAGATTAAGGGCTGTTTTGAGTGTGTACCTGAAGATCCAGAGCCGTTTACACAGTATTTGGTCAAAAAATTTCGCAGTTTATTACGTACAATAAAGATGCCGACCCTTGCCACAGCAGCTGTCAATTGAAGCGCCTTGTGAGGTTTCAGGTATTCAACCAGCTCCTGCCAACACGTCCTTCATGGCCTTCGCTAAATCATATATGGCGGACTCGCCATCCCCAACATATGTAGAACCGTGCATCGATGCGATCGTTTTTGGCTTTAGATTGGCAAGACGGGTTAAAATCTGCTCCGTATTTGTTGTGTATGGAAGATAATTGGCGAAAGGTCCTTTCTGATATTCAATTAGCATTTCTTTGAATCGGCCAACAATATCAGAACTTGTTACTGCTTCCACGTCACCATTTTGATGGAAAAGATCAGAGCTAAAAAGTACGCCACTATTCTCTTCAAATAAATTGCCTGCATCCCATGCATGAGGTACATGTGGTGTCTGAAGAAACTTGAAACGGAACTTTCCCGTTACAAGTACTTCTCCGTCCTCCAAAGCCCTGGCTGGCCGTTCAGCTACGACATCGTCTACGCTTACCATTTTTGAGACTAAACTGCATATTGCCGTTGCTTCCGGTGCAATCCTCTGCCACTCCCTGAGCGCACCACATTCATCAGCCTCAAAATGACTAAAACCGATCCAACGTATTGTGGTGGGATCAATCAACTTAGCAACAGCTTCATTGACTGTCCGGTAAAGACTCTTCATCCCAGTATGATAAAAAAGTGGCTCGTCATCTCTTACAAGAAACTGATTAAACTGAACGTTCACTTCAGAAATAAAGGTGGAAATTCTGAAAACGTTGTCGGTAATTTCATTTATCTGGCTCAATTTTTACCTCCTCTGCTTTCATTGACCAACCAAACTTGTGAGTTTACTGTAAATATATGGTATATTTACCGTAAAGCTGTATACAAAGGATACTTTACCGACCAGAATTGTGCAATGATTAAAATATTTTGGAAGGTTCGTGCTAAAAAGAGGTTGTTACATTTTTTCTTTTAAATAAAGAATGATGTCAGTTATTAAATCATCGTCCGCGTATTTAAGTGAATTAATCACCAGACAACTATATGGCTCGGTATCGTACCACCTCCTTTTACATTCTAGTGGAAATTCGATTGCATTTTTAGCAATTAATTCCTTATCACGATTAGAAATTAAATCTTTCATACCTTGTATTATTTCATCTCTGTTTCGTTTTTTTAGACCTTTTAACATTTTTATGGATTTTCGCAGATCTGGATATTTATCATACCAGCGATTGTTATCATCAGCCCTCATATAATAATTAATCTATCAAAGTACTGATAAATGTAAATCTTTCAGACTATATTCTCTCTACCTCAAATCCTTTATCTTCTCAGGAAAATTGTAAGCAGCTCTGATGAACTCCGCTTTTATTATATTACAACAATGATTCATCTGTTCTTGGGCAAAATCCCCTGCTCAGCATTGAGCGCACGAACTACGCTGTTCACCGATTGGCTTCCTACCGCCTGCCACAAGAATTATTTAGACTGAATCCCGCATCAGTATAATCTGATTTTTCCTAAGTGAGGTTAAAAGAGGACTCTAAGTGTGGTAGCGAATTAAAGTATGCTACCTATTCTGGTATAACTTTAAATTTGTAACTCTCACTACGACTCTAAAAACCTCAAAAAACCACATCTCCCCGCTGTCAACTGCAACGACAGGTCAAGCTGAAGATTGTAGTTGTGATTTCGTACAATACCCAACCGACAAATTATCAAACGAGCTATGGAGTAAACTCGCTTAAGATCCGGAGAGTCTCGACCTTCAGACCGTCCTCTTCCATGGCTTTCTTCGCAGCGTCAGATGCCATGAAAGACTGGAACTTCTCCATGTCTGGTACTTCCAGAATAAGTCCTGTAATATCTGGATTCTCCATATCCCGAAAGGTGCGAGCCGTGACACCAATCCCTTTGAACATTTCGTGCCGGCTCCCTGCATTATTATGCCAGGCTTTTGCCCAAAGCTGTCCATCCTCGACCTCGTGAAAAGCAATCAGTGTTGCCATTGGTTATTCCTCCATAGTTAGATGGGTTTAATAAATAAAATAGTAGAAAACTTCCCATAACGTCCCATGACACCTAATTTCTAAGTGATCATCATAGATAATGTAACAGAAGCCCAATAATATTAAAACAATACCTTTACGATTAGAGGTAAACAATGGTTTTAACTATTGGTGGGGTTACTTCAATTCTTTTATCTTCTCAGGGAAATTGTAAGTAGCCCTGATGAGCTCCACTTTTATAATATTCTTATTAATGATTCATTTATTTTTGGGTAAAATTCCCTGCTCAGTATTAAATGTACGAACTACTCCTGTCGCCGATTGGCCATCCCCCCACCAGCTTTAAAGGATTTTAAATGGCATTATATAAAACTAACATTCTGATTTTTTTTAAGGGGTACTTTTGGTGGGACTTTTTCGGATGGCTAAAATGCACAAACCAGATGCAGAGCTGATGAAGGGTGTAGCTATTCTTGGCGGTAATGGATCTCATAGGTGTACTGTATTAAATCGGGGCCAAGTTCATGTGGATAATCAATGCCAGAAAATACTCGCTCAAGTGTATTTCCAGTTGGATCTATCTTTGCCAAGGCATATAATGGTTTTGTGTCTGTAATGCTTTTAGCATCATAGTTGGTGTACACATATCTATACCATATATTGCCGTCAGCATCAGTCCATTTATCTCTTATGGTAAAATCTCCCCTACTCACTATTCGGTCACTATTAGACATTGAGTAGATATTGTATGTACCATCAGGTTTAAGTACCAACTTTGGCGCTTTGGGTTCAACATCATAATCAGTATTAACCCAAGTACCGTACAATTCTTCATCTTCTTTAGCCACATATGCTTTTTTACCCGTAGCACAACTCCCTGTGATAATCAGTACAGCTAAAACAAGAATCAAGATTGATACGAACGTTCTAATTTTCATCTTACTCCTCCTTTTTGATATTAAATTATGTTACGAACATTGTGCATATATCAGATAAAGCCATTATACAGCTTATTAAGTAACCTTGTAGATGACTGAAGTGGCATTTTCTGGCGAGGTCGGTGCGGAATGAAACTAGAGACAAACTACATCATGAAGCTGAATCATAACAACTGAACCTACAAGGTCAACATGTGAGAAGTGATTGATGACAAAGAACGAATCATGGAAGGCAAACAATTCTATTACAATTACTTATTATTTTCTTAGCATGCTGATTTTTGTCAAGAGCGTAATTTTTATATAGTTATATCTGATTTAATATTTTGGAGATTTTCTTAAATCACATTATCATTCTGATTTTCTTCAACAGACAAATTTTACACTCATTACCATCGTTCTAATTTTTCGTTTGTTGTATTAGGACTTACTTGGTAGTATCTCAATAAAAAAAATCCCTCAACTCATTATGAGTCAAGGGATTATAAATTTGCTCCCGACACGACTCGAACGTACGACATACCTTCGGCATTTAGGAAACCGATTGACCCTATAGACGGGGTTATACGTCGTTATATTCGGTTATACTCAATTATAATGCTGACAAAGAGTTATAGAAATCCCAGATTCCACCCAGTATAACCGAGCATAACTGAGTTTTCGCTAAATCGTTACAATAGTGTTACAATCGCACAGACCCAATGCACGTAGTTAGATCATTTTAAATGTATCTCCATCTTTTCCTTCAATTGCAAATATCTGCCCCGATCGTCTTATTTGCCGAGCAGCAGTATCAGTTGTTCCAGCAATTGACCAAATTCACCCAGGCCCAAAATGGACTATGGTGTCTGAAAGCGGAAGGATACCTGCTGGCCAACGCCCGGCTGATATCGGTTTAGGAGTCGGACTTTGGCTGCCGGCCCATGATCCCATGAGTTGGATCGCCCAACCGTAAGTCAGCTCTTCTTTTTTAAAAAGTGACCTGAGTATCGTAGTACTTCATCCCCGTCCTTGATCAGGACGTCGATACGGTCTCCCATATATCTGCCATATCCGATCACCACCGCACTGTCGGGTCGAGACATGTCAACGGCTAGATTAAATGTTTCGGGAACCGAAACAACTTTCACCGAAACCATAGGAAGCCCGGATTCTTCATCGATGATTAAAGCAAAAGTCTCCATAAACGGAGTCGGATCCGGATTGAGGAGTACATATTCCCCTATTCTGTTTTGCCACAACGGATGCATTTCCGGTGTTTCGAAACGGGTTCCGATACCTCTGAACTTACGGTTTTGATAGATCCCGAAGATCCGCTTGCTGTCGATTTCATCAAATCGTATTTCAATTGCGTTCAAATCGGCGATCGGTAGGGGTAACAGGCCCAAGATTTTCAAACGAATTCCGTATCTCTCCCCCCGAAGCCGTACAACACGCAGTGCCATACCCATCATCTGTAGCTTCGGGCCTAGGGTGCTGCCGGTAATCCGTACCAACCCCAGCTCAGTAGCATAATTCCCGTAATATTTTTCATTTAGGGTTGGGGTCTTGGGCAGTTTTTTGAAGGTGTACTCTTTTTTTTCCCCGGTCTTTTCGGCCAGTACAATTTCTAGAACCTTGCCGGCCAAACCATCAATTCCTTTTTCATCTTCATTGGCCAGTATCGTTAGGGCGATATAATACTCCGGGACGATCACCACTGTACTGGAAAAGGGATTCGTCCCGCCATCATGATAATAGGATCTGACTCCCGAATAGCCCGGAACGTCCATGGCATACCAGCCGTATCCGCGGTGCAGATCAAAATCGAGAGGAATATTCCGGTTATGCTTTTCAAGCATGAGAGCAACCGTTTCTTCTTTCAAGATTTGATTACCCTGAAATCTGCCACCCGAGAGAAACACTGCTGCAAACCGACCCAAATCGTTGGTCGTGCTGATCAGATCGCCCTCCCCTGTGCCTCTGAAGGCGGGTGCCGGTACATATTCCCCGTCAACGTACCCCCGAATTTCTTCGGCCAGGTCATATGGATTCATGGTTGAGTTTTCCATTCTCAGAGGAGAAAGGATGTTTTGGCGTATATAATCATAAAACTCCATTCCGCTGACCTTGGAAACAACAGCAGCGGCAAGTTCGTAACCCAGATTGCTGTATCGATAAACTTTGTAGCTGTCGCTCGCTGCTGTTTCATCCTTTAAGAGGTTCAAGAAATTATCGAGATAGCCCATTTGAGAACTTTTACCGTCCCAGGCGGTAGAATATCCCTTCAAGAATACCGACGGCAGAGCCGAATGATGGGTGAGTATGGAACCGAGGGTGATATCTTCGGGTTGAGCTCCTTTTAGTTCGAATCTCGGAAGATAGGCTGATACAGGTTCGTTCAGATCAACTTTGCCCTCTTCCACCAACTGCATGACGGCGGTAGCAGTAAAAAGTTTGGTAACCGAAGCAACCAAGAGCCGAGTGTCCGCAGTCAAAAGGATTTCATTTTCCTTGTACCCCGAAGCGGTGGACCAGAACGGCCCTTTGGTATCGCTCATGGTCAATACGATACCACCGTTCTTCAGCCCTTTGGCTTCTTTTATCACAAGCTTGGTGATTTTTCCCAATGCGGATTCATCGATAGATTGTGCGAAGAGATTCATTGTAATCAAACCGAAAAGGGTAAGAACCAGAACACTTTTTTTCATTCAGGCCTCCGTGTGGGAAGAAGTGCATCGGTCCCACGAGATAAATTGATAGGTTATTATAGAAGTTATTATGACGGAGAGCAAGCGGCCTTTCTCTCTCCATTGAGAGATTTTAAATCTTTCTCATGCAATCTAAGTTTTCTTCTAAACAGTTTAACTTCTCCTTTAAAAAAGAGATGACAATACAAATGCAATCTCCATAAGTTGAAACATCAATCAGGTTTTACATGACCCCAGTTCAGATCCTTACCGGAGACTAGTACAATGATTAGTGCCACCACAACTTCAATAATCAAGAACAATACAATAGGTGTCATTCCCATCAAAGGTATGTCGTCCATCGATAAAAACCAAGCTGACCAATTGAGCGATCCGTGAAGAAATATAGGCATTAACACGCTACCTCCCGTTGAATTGTAACTCCATGTATAGATAATGGATTGGGCGATCAAGTTTACCCCATAAAAAGCAACAGCAGCTAGAAATCCAATCTCATCCCAGATGTTAGCCTGAAGGCCCTCCGGCACAAAGAAAAGAGGTATGTGCCAAACTAACCAAACCCCAGATACTATGAAAATTGCCGCCAATCCACTAAATCTCTCCTGAAGCTTGGGAGTAGCAAATCCACGCCAGCCAATCTCTTCTCCTAAACCCGCCTGGATCGTAAGAAAGACATCTAAAGGAAGTAATTGCGGTAGTTTCTCAGAAATCGATGGAAATGATCCCCCAAACAGAGCAAACAGCCCCATCGCTAGCAATATCATTGCGGTGTTAACAAATATAGCAAACAAATACCATAATGGATTCACCCGCCACTTTTTCAATCCCCCCATAACTTTCCTAATTCTGTTCTACCATCTGCTAGAGAGGCGACTATTACCGCAGCGATGCTTGATCCGAAAGCGGCGATCAGACCCAAGACCCCTGGCAGTTCCACTGGAATTACCTTATATATTGATAATAAAAGAGGAACCGCGAATACACCTGACACTAAAATAGCAAAGATAAAGAAGAGCACAACCTGATTCCGATTAATGAATGAACCATTCGATTCTCTTAGATTATTTTGCTTTTTTTAAACCATTAGTTCGCCTCTTTAGTCATGAAAATACTTTGAAGCAAATCCATTTTATCGAATTACATGCACTATAATTTACATCCCAATAACCGTACCTGCTCTCAGATAATAAGTCCGTTCCATGTCGAAACTTGATACTTTATCCGGTCCGTCCCAGAACTCAAAGTTTCTGTACAATGTGTATCCACCCTCTACATTGATATGCAACCATTTGGTTATGTGTACTTGAGCCTTGGGTCCGACTGTGCCGAGTGAATATTTCATCTGAGGATTGTCTGCAGTGAACTTATCAGGATCA
>CAYFYU010000137.1:0-9260 GCA_964347455.1 uncultured Spirochaetota bacterium
TTGATAGCACCTTCGGTACTTGGCAGCACCTTCGGCTCCTAAACATATAACTCCGGTTCACCCTCTAATTCGAGCATCTTGACAATCTTATTTTTGGCTTCGAGATAGCTGATAAAGGCAATAATCTCGTCGGGAGTTTTACATCGAAGCAGCCATTCAAAATGCTCCATCCGTGAAAAAATCTTTGATAGCGAATCTACTATCTTTGTGTAAATCTCTCCGAGAAACTCAGGTGCCAAAAAGGTAAATACAATGTGATAGTGATTCTCATCTCCGGAACCCATGTCGATGCCATCAGGGGACAGTCCGATAATAGGGACGAGGTCATCGACAAAATCTCCAAAGGCATGAAAGAATACGAGATTTCTTTGTATCGGTGTTTCGACCATCTCCCCGCTCTTTAAAAGTGCCTCCCGGGCTCTCTCCTCGTCATATATACGGCCCTTTGCAACCGAAACGATCTCTTTAATTATCTCTTCCTTTGTATTGCTCTTCAATCTCGGTATGACAAGATTCTTATGAAACATAAGTGAGGCCGTATAGGGAAGTGGTTCCAATTGCTCCGTACCGACGACTTCCTTTTCCCTCTTCTGCAACCGCATTTTTTCTCGATAATCGGGGATCGTTACGATCGGGGGGCGTTCAATACCCCACACCTTCTTCTTCTCAATTGAGTAATCGTTCTTTACCCCTGTAATAACCTGGAGTGAATCTGAAATATCCTGAAAAATCTCGATCCTTCCCATATCGTCTGCCCGTTGAAGAAGAATTTTCAGTATTCTGTAGGACATCGATCTGAGTGATTCGATCGGTTGATTTCGATGAATTCGTACATCCAGATCACACTGTCCTATGACATTGAGACCGAACAGCCGATGAATGTCGATCAGATGTCCCGTTTCGACACCGTAGCCGGTATAAAACGGTATCCGCTCAAGCAACTCCCTTCGGCTCGCATATTCCCCTGACAGGGGCTGCGCAATACCAGTCAATTCCGGAAAGAGTAGGTTAAAAAAGGGTTTCACCACCAGTTCTGTTACCCTGCCTCCTCCCGTGTAGTGGAGCTCCCCCATAATCCTAATTGGTCTCTTGTAGAATGCCTTGACGTATGAGAGATGGGGAAATTCGAGCAGTGGACCGATGAGACCGAGCACGAAACGTGGATGGATATTCGTAATATCAGCATCGATCCAGCAGATAATGTCGCCTTTGAGGATATAGAGGCTCTTCCACAGGTTCTCCCCTTTTCCCTTATATACTCTGTACTGGGGAAGTATTTCCGCAGATTTGTAGAACTCGGCGCCAGCTGCGCGGGCAACCTTTTCGGTTTTATCCGTCGATCCCGAATCCACCACAACGATCTCATCGAGCAGGGGATGTTTCTCCATCAGCTGCCTTCGCATGAGATCTATCTCTTTGCCGATGGTTTTCTCCTCGTTAAGAGTGGGAAAGCAGAGACTTATGGTAAGATTCTGTTCGTTCTTTTTTTTTACGAGCTTTCGAACGTCTTTGAAACGGGAATGATGAAAGGTATTTTTGGCGAGCCATTCCTTGATATATGAGGGCTGTTCGAGCTCACGCTCAAATTCCTCATGTACCTCTATTTCAGACTTTTTTTTATAAATATCGGGCATGATAATCCCTTTTCCCTATATGTTACTTTATAACATATAATTATAATTTCTTCAATAGATTACTTTCTCTCTGGGACATCATAGATCACGCTCATACTTTACATATAATGTTTTCTGCCATACAATAATGCTAAAAATGCTGCCAGGGAACGGGGGTGCGTGAATGAAGGACGGGAAAATCGAACATGAAATGTTTCTCAAGCTCAAATTCCTCTATGGGGAGACGAAGGCCAGAAGCACACATACAATACTTATGGAGCTTCTATCTCATTACAGGTCAAAAATTTCACAGGTGAGCCTCGAATTGACCGAAAAGGATGCTGTACTCATCACCTATGGCGACGGATTTATGGAAGAAGGTCGGAAACCACTCAGGGTTTTAAATGATTTTTTGACCAGTTATCTGGAGGATAAAATTTCAATAGTACATCTGCTTCCCTTTTTCCCCTACTCCTCGGATGACGGATTCTCCGTTATTAACTACAAAGAGGTGAATCCGGACCTCGGAGATTGGGGTGATATTAAGACTCTAGCAAATAATTTTACTCTCATGTTCGATGCTGTTATAAATCATATATCGGCAAAGAGCAGAGAGTTTCAGGGATTTCTAAGGGGTGAGCAAGAGTTCGAAAAGTACTTTATTGCTGTTGGCCCTGAGTTTGACACATCGAAGGTTTTTCGTCCCCGTGCATTGCCGCTTCTTACGCCTTTCGAAACACCCAATGGCACCCGCAATCTCTGGACTACTTTCAGTGCTGACCAACTCGACCTCAACTACAGAAGCCCCGATGTACTCCTGTACATTATTGACATACTCCTCACATACGTTCTACGTGGTGGTAGTATCATACGACTCGATGCGATTGCATTTCTGTGGAAGGAGAGTGGTACCGAATGCCTGCATCTCCCGCAAACCCACACCGTAATCAAACTGTTCCGAAATATCTTCGACTTCATCGCACCTCACGTAAAGATCATCACTGAGACTAACGTACCTCACAAGGATAACATATCCTACTTCGGAAATGGTAGTGATGAAGCTCATATGGTATATAATTTTGCCCTGCCCCCCCTGACGGCACATGCCCTCATAACAGGACGTTCTACTTACCTCACCCAATGGGCACAAACCCTTGATCCCATTGGGCCAAATAACTACTTCTATAATTTTACTGCTTCACACGACGGAGTAGGCCTCATGCCTGCGCGGGGAATACTCCCCCAGAAAGAGATCGACCGTCTTGTCGAGGAAACTGAGAAAAGGGGAGGGCAGCTGGGTCTCAAGGACAACCCTGACGGAACACAGAGCGTCTATGAACTCAACATATCCCTCTTCGATCTCATTTCCGATCCAGCTTCTGATGAACCAATCGAGCAACAGGTCTCCCGCTTTGTTGCCTCCCAGGGCATCGCACTCTCACTCGCCGGTGTACCAGCCCTTTACTACCATACACTCGTTGGTTCAAGAAATTACTACGAGGGATTCAAAGGCACGGGAGTTAAGCGCACTATAAACAGGGAAAAACTAAAGTTTCCCCGGATACGGGAGGAGCTGAACACTCGGGAATCGATACGCTCCCTTGTACACCAGAAACTCTCCAATTTACTGCACATCAGGAGGACGCAACGGGCATTTCATCCAGGAGGAGGGCAGAATATACTAAAGCTTCACGATAGCGTTTTTGGTGTTGAACGTGGATCACCGGATGGGAATGAGACGGTGTGGTCACTCATAAACCTTTCAGACGAAAAAATTGCCCTTTCCTCTATTGAAGGACATAAAACCGATCTCCTCTCGGGAAAAACCTTTTCCGGGACTATCATTATTGAGCCCTATGAAATTCTGTGGCTTAAATGAGAGTTACTGCTCATTTTGGGATTCAATGGCCTCGACGATACCCTCGAAGTTAACGAGTATGCTCCGTAATTTCCTTTTTAAAACCTCGTAGGAAAAAAAGCGGGCGGCAAGACAGAAATTTTTCTCAACAGCTTCAGCATAGGTATTCCGGTTCTGAATGAGCAGGTTTATCTTTTCTATCACATCGTCGGTTACGTACCCCTCCATCTCTATTACTGAGAACCCATAGGGTTTTATGTCCATAACATAGGCGGAATATCGATTCACCAGGATGGGTTTTTTGAAATAGACCGCCTCGATGAATGCATTCCCGAATCCCTCATAGGTCGACGGATAGGTAATGAGGTCCGCATGGGGATACACATCCCACAGTGTGTATATCTTCTTGCCATCCTTTGTTCGTCCACGCCGATCACCGATTATCTCTGGTTTTATTATCAGCGATACCTTCATGTGAGCTGCATACCGTCGAATTCGTCTGCTGTATGCATCTCCCTCATCAGTGGTTGAGTGTGTGATCACAACCTTGGCCTTGGGATTTTTCAGTCTGCTTACAACCTCGATAGTATGCTCGATACCCTTCCGGGCAACGACCCGGGTAGGCTGAAGGATTAAAAATTCATCCTTTTTTATACCGAAGGCTTCCCGCACATCGACATTATAGTGGTTTATACCGGGGGGATCTTTTTTAAAATCGAGCACGTTCGGAATAACAACCGGTGAAAGACCCGTTCGATAGCTCAATTCCCGATCAGCTTGTGTCTGTATGACCACATGCTGAATAGAGGGAAGTGAGGGGGGAAAGGCTGTGTTTATAATATCAGCGACAGCGTTCACATAAAAACGTGGTCTCTCCCAATAAAAATCATGGTGATGAGCGATTGTGGGCATTCCCGTTTCAGCGATCAGCTCGGTTAAGGCGAGTCCCAGGGGAAGGTTCATCGGTATGGCAAGGCAGTTCTCGGCAATGATGAGATTGATATCGAATTTGTCTAAAAACCGGTAGAGAGAGGCCTTCAATTTCCTTCGCATTTTGTGTATCTGTCCGGTAAGCTCAGATGTCCTCCGATACACTTTGAAACATTTTGACTCTATATTACTGATTATGGGATGATCAAAAAATGCTTCTGGCACAATCATCGATCTTTTTGGATCCCTATCTGAAACACCAGCGAAGTAGAAGATCTGGTACCCGAGACGTCTCAATACAGTAGCCCACTTCTCCGTTTCCAGTGACACACCATCGGTTCCTTGAAATCTGGTTGAAACGAAACCAATACGATGGATCTTGTGGATTTCCCGTCCATTCCTCTTTACCCGCTCCATGTTTCGAGAGCTCAACACTTTATCACAATCCATCATTGCCCCTCAGTCTTCTATATATTCGGATATTTCTTTCAGGTCAATAACTGTTATATCGGGGAAAATGCCACGCAGTCGATCATCACCCTCTCCCAACCTCATCGACCGACGATCCCCCGCAAATAGGGCGGTTTGAAAGCCCACCATTCTTGCAGGAAATATATCATTGAGCATATCATTTCCCACAAAGAGCGTCTCCTCACTATCAATACCTAATCGCTCCAATAACTCCTTTGCCTTATGAAACAGGAAGAGGGAGGGTTTTGCATAACCGTATATATATGAATATAAAACAAGTTCATCCCTCAAACCAATCTGAATAGACGATTTTCCGAAAAATGCAGGGAAGAGGAGAGGTGTAAAAAATTGTGCATTTGAAACGATTCCAAGGATTAATCCCCTCCTGTGCAATTCGGCCAGGAGCTCTTCTGTCTGTGGCATGGGCCATACAGGGTTAAAGATCGACTCGTACTCTGCGGCAAACTCCATTGCCCTATCTACCGTTGAAAAATCCAAAACCTCGCTCCAAATATCTTCGATGACAACTTCAGGATAATCAACCCCTCCCCTCCTCTTGTAATCGTGAACCTCTTTTATCTCATTAAAATACTTATCGCGAATCAATTCAGGATCGTCTGAAAATCCGTAATTCCTGAGCAGTCTGCCGAGCTCATCGATCACAACGAGCTTTTTCACCACAGAAACATCACCGGACCCACTCACAAATAGAGTCCCATACACGTCAAAGAGAACTGCACGCACACGCTCGCGGAGTGCTCCCCTTTTTTTTAGCCCCGTTGGTATCGGCTGCAGCGATTTCGCATATCTTTTTATAATCCTGACAACCCTGTCTTCAATCATAGGAAGAATTACAGAGGAGAAGATGATTTTTTTCAGGTGCATTAAACCTCCGAAGCAGAACCTCCTTTTTGATCGACTGGTGTGGTGTCTTCTGAGCCACCTTTCGATATGTCTCGAGTAGCCGCTCCCTGTTCTTTTTGAGCGAATACTCGGAAGCTATGACCAATCGGTTATGTTCAATTATCGGATAATCTTGCTCCAGATAGATCAATTTTTCGAGAAAAGGATTCAAATGAACGAGTCTTCTCCTACTCCCCTTGGAACGAACTACTCTCTGAACAACCTGGCGCTGCAGGTCTTCACTGAGCATACCAAAATCTACACTCCCCCTTTGTCCCACAGAATCGAAATACGCCTCTATCTCTCCCGCATCCACCTCCAATCCGTATAGTCTCAAACGCTCATGGTAGCATCGTTCCCATTTACGGAAAAAAAGATCCCTGTCTATAAAATCAAGTGGAGTGAGAATCTCATTATAGAGATTATCCAATTTTATACCCCTCCTGATAAAATCCTGACAGATGTCGGGCAAAAGCCTCCCAAAGAGCATCTTGCGCCCCATCCATGCTTCGAGAAAGGCCAGGCCAAACCCCTCCTTAATGCTCGTCGTAAGAATACATCTGGTTCTGCCGAGTGCGGATTCAAAGCTCTGTTCAATACCGAGCCGAAAGAGAACGGGTAAACGTTCGTTGCGTACAAAATCTATCCAATCCAGGTAACTCCTGACATCAAGAGCGCCTGTGGGCTCAAGAGTAATGCCCACCTTTTCTCCAGACCTCAAAAAAAGTGCAAGCAAAATGGCTTCGCCTATATTCTTTCTCCTTATCGCTCTGATAGGATAGAGCACCAGGTCTTTAGCCTCTCCCTCTCGAGGGGCTGGAAGAGGCTGAACCGAATCGGGGATTAGGTGCAAACCTTCGGTGTTAAGACCAGAAGACAGTTTATTATTTTAACGAAATCGCGGTTCTTCCCGAGAGTCGGGTTGTGAAAATGATATATATCGGCCCCAGTCTTCCAGAAAGACCGCACTCCTTCCAGCACGGCCTTTGCGCTCTGCGCGGGATCCTCACGAGTTCTTTTATCCCGGTCATAGGCGAGTGCCGGGATTACCTTGTATGGAAATGGGACCGTGCCCGGCGGTTTTTCACCACAGATCACGAGAGACTGGGCTTCACTCCCCAGAGAATGTATCTGTTCTGTTATGACCTTGGTTACGCCGCCCGGACGTAAATGGTGATGTACGAACACAATCTTCATCTGGATGGATGCTCACTCGCCCTGGATTGCAGAAATGAATCAAACAGGCAATTTTTCTCTTTTTATGGAATGTATCCGAAAAGATAGAAATGTCAACTCTGTTGCTGCACGAAGTAATCAACGTAACTCCTGTGAAAAACGCCCTCCATAGGACCAAAAAATGATGCATTGAGCGCACCGCACGCGGCTGCAAGCTCAAGGCACTCACCAGGATCTCGTCCCTCAAGCCAACCGCAGAGAAAACCAGCATCAAAGGCGTCACCGGCGCCGGTAGGATCGACCTCCTCAACAGAGAATGACTTCGCCTCTATAGGGATTTTCCCTGTATAATACTGAGCTCCCCTTTTTCCCCGTTTCAGAACGATACATTGGCCGCCAAGGGAGAGGAGCGATGAGATCGACTCCTCCGGTGTTGGTTTTCCGGTAATACTGAGAAGTTCTTTCTCGCCGGGGAGCAGGATATCGGTACAATCAAGGATTGTCCCAATTACATCATCCAATTTCTCATCACGGAGAAGCTCAATGCGAATATTAGGATCAAAGGACACAAGCCCCCCCTGATGCTTTACCTTCTCCGCTATTTGGTTTATCCGGGTCCGCACCTTGCGGCTTGCCATAAGTGAACATCCCATGACGTGAAACAATCGAACATCCTCAAGATAGTGAATCTTTGGAACCTCAAAAAAACCCGCTGCCGCCCTTCCAATGTGGTAGATAAAAGCACGCTCACCCGCACTGTTGTATGAGACAAAGGCCACAGCAGTCGAAACTTCCCGGTTGATACTCACATAGGAAACGTCAACCCCATCAATTTTCAATCTTCTCAATATTCGATGGCCAAATTCGTCATCACCCACTCCGCCAACAATACCAGCTGTATGTCCCAGAAGGGCCACCTGATCGATAAAAATTGCCGGTGCCCCGCTCGGGTAGGGACCGCTGAAGTACCCCTGTACCCCGAGGGGCATGTCCCGCTCGGTTCTCATGATCTCAACGAGAATTTCTCCAGCTGTGAGAATTTCAGGCACAGTACCCCTCCTATCGACACCCGCAGGTTAGGCAGAGTTCAAAATTAACCTGTTCCATTGTGGTCAGGAAATTGCAAAACTGCTCTTATCCGAAGCATGAAAAATACAGTCGTGGGTCTCTTCGTGAAAAAGATGGAGCTTGGAATAATTAAAGGAAATCCATATCTTTTGGCCTGGATTGCCTACGAAATCCGATTCAGAGAGAACCTTGATCACATTGTCGAACAGCTTTATATCAACGATCGTTTCATTTCCTAGGGGTTCGGTAACGTAAATTTCCGCATCGATTGCCTGAGATTTCGGCTTCTGGGTATAAATCGTAATATCCTCGGGCCTGAGACCAAGAACAATTCCTCCCTTTTCAGTGTTGAAATCAAGCACCTCTTTGACATTCTGATCATCTGTTGAAAGGGTAAACGCATCGTGTTTGATAAGCACTTTGCCGTTGTGCCTCTGGAAAGAACATTTGAGAAACTGCATGGGAGGATTACCCAGAATAGTGGCAACGAATATATTGTTAGGGAGCTGATAAATAGTCTCTGGATCATCGACCTGCTGTATTTTTCCATGATCGAGTACGGCGATCCGATCGCCCATAGAAAGAGCTTCTACCTGATCATGTGTTACATACACAAAGGTTTCCTTCAAGTTTGTCTGCAGCTCCTTCAATGCCACCCTCATCTCCAGCCTGAGCAATGCATCCAGATTGGAAAGCGGCTCATCCATGAGGTAAGCCTTTGGCTGACGAACGATAGCCCTTCCAATGGCAACCCGCTGCCGCTCGCCGCCTGAGAGCTGAGAGGGAATCTTTTCAAGCATCCAATCGATCTTCAGGCCTTGAGCAACATCAACAACTTTTTTCTCGATCTCATCATCGGGCACCTGCTGTTGCCGGAGGGGAAACGCAATATTGTCAAAAACTGTTTTGTCTGGATAGAGTGCGAGATTTTGAAAAATCATGGCAATATCCCTTTTGCTGGGATGAACATTGTTGACCCTATCGTCGCCGATTAGAATGTCCCCTTCATCGGGTTTTTCCAGTCCCACGATAAGGCGTAAAAGGGTGGTTTTCCCGGCACCGGGTGGACCCAGCACACAAAAAAATTCGCCATCCTCTATGGAGAGATTGAGTCTATTAATGGCTGTTGTATTTTTAAAATTCTTTGTCACGTTCTCCAGTCTGATCGAAGCCATATTTCCTCCCGCTAATTTCTTAAAAAAATTAATTTATACCCAATTTATAGCCAAAGCTAATTTTAT
>CAYFYU010000138.1:0-6216 GCA_964347455.1 uncultured Spirochaetota bacterium
AGCTGTACAATTGAAGATTCATCGTTATGGATATCTTGTAGGTATGTCCGTATAAGAGGCTGTTGCTCAACCCCATCATGTTTAATTGTTAAAATTTAAGCAGGGATACAATTAGTTCCCATCGTACTTTTCTTGAAAAACCATCTGAAAAATAATTTTAATGCTTTTTCATTTCTCCTGATTTCGGTTACGAGTCTCTTGATATTCTGAACCGATGCAGTCATAAGTCCTTGTATGGTCGCCTTTTCCAAACCACGGTAATGTATTTTCTCTAATCCATGCAGAGTCTTTGCTTCTGCAAAAATCCATTCAATGTACAAGGATCTTACTTTTAAGCTACTTTTTGCCTTCTCAGTTTGAAGCCACTTCATCGCTTTATCTATATATACCTGTTCAACAGGACGAACTAGACTTCTAATCTGTGTGGTGGGACAACAGGATTGCTTTAATGGACAAATCCTACAATCTTTAACCCGAGGCCTGTAGTGCCATCTCCTCGTTTTCTTCTCATAAGTTAATCGCCTGAGTTCTTTCCCGTTTGGACAGATATATCTATCTTTTTCAGAATCATACACAAACTTCTCTACTGGTAAGAGATTCTTCTTCCTCGGAGCAGTTCTCTTTGGGATAGAAGGTTTTATACCCCGTCTCCAACACAGAGCATAATTCTGTGCAGAACCATACTGTGAATCAGCACATACTTCCTTTACCTCTACTGGTTGTTTGTCCAGCAATTCTTCTAATACATGGTCTTCTGGTACAGCTCCCGGTGTTACAACAACCGCTGTAATTACTCTTCCATGACTATCAACAGTAAGATGATTTTTATAGCAGAACTGTCTCCCCATACCAGGTCGATATACATATGAAGATTCAGGATCTGTTTTGCTCATATAATCTAAATTACTTTTATGCTTCTTACGATAAGAGGCTCGAAATGCACGAGGAGGATCCCTATGTTGTAATGTATCTTTATTATTCGCTTTATATAATGATATGTACCGTTCATTCCTACTGAATCATTGTTGTGCTTCTTTATCTCATCATTATCAACATCATCTGGAGGATACACCGGATGTTCCTCAAACACCCTCTTCACATATTCCTGTGGACTAACCGAAATAATTGGAGCATCTTCTCGGGGAATCAGTGACTTTATTGAGGCATTCGCCCGTATCAGACTCCCATCGGCAAATAACTTCTCACCCTTCACAAGTCCTTTTTCTACACAAATCTTTAATATTCTATTAAAAAACTCCTCAAATACCTTCTTGCCAAACCGTGCTCTCGCTTTTGACAACACAGAATGATGAGGCGTCGGTTCATCAAAATCATATCCGATATACCACCGAAATGCTAAGTTTAATCCACAGTCCTCTGCTAACCTTCTCTCAGATACGATCCCATAGAAATAACCTAAAAGCATCATCTTGAAGATGACTATCGGATCCACCGATGGCTGGCCTGTATGAGAGTAGTAATCCTTACAAAGATCCCTTACAAAATCCAGATCCACTGTTTTTTCTAATTCCCGTACAATGTGGTCTTCGGGCACCAAATCTTCCAAACAGAGGCTGTAAAACAATTTCGAGTCGAGCTTCTTTTTTCCCATCATAGACGCAGCTCCTATTCCCTTCAAATCCATTTATGTTCAAAGTAATCTAGTAAAATATCTCGACTTCGGCAACAGCCTCAAAGGTGCTGTAAAGTAATGAAAGTCCTGTCAAGGACCAGTTGGCTTGATGAGCTATTGCCAGATGGATAAGCATATTTTCATAATCATCTATTGCTGTGTGATGAGCAGGAACGATTATGAGGAATTTAGTTTACAAAGAGTGAAATAAGCCGTTGATATAATGGAGAATAATGGTGTTCAGTCTAAGACGGGACCGTCAGGGTACAAAAATGTTGCAAAAAGAAATAAGCTAACATACATTAAGGAGGAGATTGAGGGAGGGGTCCATGGAGAGGTATGTTGTTTATGGTGGAAACAAGCTTACTGGAACCATAACTCCGAGTGGTAATAAAAATGCCGCACTCCCCATACTCGCAGCTACACTACTTACCGACGAAGAAATAACCATCGAGAACATACCTCGAATAAAAGATGTTGAAATCATGGTAAACCTCCTCCAATCCTTAGGCTCGATTGCTCACTGGAAAAAGGACGAATCAATTACTGTTCAAACTAATCTACCAGATGCGAAGTTAATTTCGCTCGACAAAAAATATGCAAGTGAGATTAGGGCTTCGATTCTTCTCGCAGGTTCGCTCATTGCCCGGGGTAGAAACGTAAACTTTCCTCCTCCTGGAGGTGATGTAATCGGGAGAAGAAGACTGGACACACATTTCTACGTTCTGGAATCACTCGGTGCCTCTGTTGGGACAGACAAGAGGGGGTTTTCCATCACTACGGGGAAGCTCAGGGGTACAATGCTCTTTCTCGATGAACCCAGTGTCACCGCAACTGAAAATGCCATTATGGCCAGTATTTTTGCGGAGGGCAGAACGGTTATAAACAATGCAGCTTCTGAGCCGCATGTGCAGGACCTCATCCGCTTTCTGAACTCCCTTGGAGCTCGAATCAGTGGTATTGGAAGTAACGTTCTCACTATCGATTCAGCACCTTCCCTGAAAGGTGGTAAATGGAAAATAATTGGTGATCACATAGAGGTGGGAAGTTTCATCTCCCTTGCAGCTGTCACGGGTAGTGAAATCACCATTAAAGATGCCGAGGTCCAGCATCTCAACATGATCAGGTATTATTTTTCCAAGCTCGGAGTTCAGTTGATTTTCAGGGAAAATGACGTCATTGTTCCGGGGGATCAGCGTCTAGTCATTGAGAACGATCATTTCGGTGAAATACCGACCATATATGACGCGCCTTGGCCGGGTTTTCCCACCGACCTCACCTCGATAGCGGTCGTTACTGCAACACAGGCGGAAGGAACCGTTCTCATTTTTGAAAAGATGTTCGACGGCAGACTTTTTTTTGTTGACAAGCTCTCCGCTATGGGAGCTCGTATTGTGCTCTGTGACCCTCATCGGGTCGTTGTTGCCGGTGTTTCGAAGCTGTACGGTACCGAACTGGTCAGCCCGGATATCCGGGCCGGCATGGCCCTGCTCATTGCGAGCCTCTGCGCTGAGGGGCAGAGCGTCATACACAACATCGGTCAGATAGATAGAGGTTACCTGCATCTCGAAAAGAGACTCGGGAAACTGGGTGCGCGCATCGAGAGGATTGCGGATTAGGGTTTATGAAGACCAGAACAAAATTCTTTCTGAATACCGTATCCCTTGCACTCATACTGCTCTCCCTCATTCTTTTCTTTACCTATATCTTCTATACTCTGGATCATAAAAATCGTCAGCTCCATATCCATCGCAAGACGGTCAAGTTTATTTTGAGCCTCGTTGATGAAAGAGTTCAGGTACTTCAACGTGGGGAAGGTGAATCGACCAATCTGGAAAAGGCAACATCACCAAAGGATTCAGTATTTATCGATACTGCATATCGCGATATCGTCGAATCGATCATCGACTATTTTAATTTGGACGATAATGTGCATATACTCGTCTTCTATGCTACAGAGGGCCAGATTCTCTATCCTAGCTCAAGAAGCGAACAAACGGTATCGCAACAGGTAATCGCAAAAACCGACCAACTACCGGAGGGTGAACTCACCCAGGAGGACAGGTTCGGATACTTTGTTCGATACGGATCCCCTGAACAGATTTTTTATGTATACACACTGAACAGCGATCTCTTTCTGTATAGAAATATGCTGCTATTTCTGCTTACCATTATAATCGTTGTTTTCACTATCTTTATGATTATCATTCAGGGAAGGGTTTTAACCAAATGGAGAGGGTTTTTACGCAATATGGGCAACAGCTTTACGGGGGTAATACAGGGGAAACGCCAAATACCTCAAAAAGTGGATGATGCCTACGGGGATGAATTCGGTGAATTCCCCTCCCAGTATAATTCAGTGCTCGACCGGATAGGTACAATACTAAAACAGTTGGAAGAAAAAGCCCGATCCCTCTTCAAAGAGAGAGATAATCTAAAGAAGATGATTTACCTTTATAAACAGTACATACCCGACGAGGCCCTTTTAAAGATGGATGAAAAAGAGGTCGGTGAAATTGTTAACCGGAAACAGGAAGTCACCTCTCTGTGCATCGAGCTGGTGAACTTCCTCGAGCCAATAGAGGATCTCTATCCGCAGGTTGTAACGGGAGAGCTTAATAATTTTCATGTATTTCTCAAAGAGGAGGTGAAGGATCAAAACGGTATAATAAATTTTTCTCATGGATATTTCATCAATATTGTATACGGAGTCCCCCATATCGATGATGCATCGTTCAGCCATGCCTGTATTGGAGCGCGGAGGATTGTAGAATGGGTGGATGAAAGGAATCGATCGGAAAAGAATTTGAGCGGAGTAAAATGGGATGTTAAGATCGGAATGGCCCACGGTACTGCGGTTACCGGAGTTGTGGGCTCCAGCTATGTCGCAATTGGAAATGTAATAGAAAAAAGTATGCAGATGCTCTACTATGCCAAGAGGTTTGGTGTTCCCCTGGTCTCAGATGCTCAGAGCAAACTGGAGCCCTCGGAACTATTTAAATATAGGATACTCGATGTTATTAAACAAGGTGATAGATTGGAATCACCGATATTTGAAGTATTTCTGAAAGAGCATGAAATGATCGAACAGGCGATAAAACTCTACACACACGGGCTCCAGATGTACAATGATCGAAAGTATGAAATGGCAGTACTGGACTTTAAAAAAGTCAATGATATATTTCATGGGGACAGTCCGGCCAAAATATTTTTAAAACGCAGCGAAAAAGCGATAAAAAAAGATTCAAATGTGTAGGAATTTCTTGCTTGATTATTTCCGAATAAGAAGTATCGTAAAGGTTGTGCTAGGTGATTACTCCAGGAGTCAGATTGCTGGGTAATCACACGCAATTGAATCTAGGATTGATGATATGGAAGAGTTGACCGTTGAAGAACTTGTAAAATACGCAGTGAGGGTTCAACAGGAATCATTCCTGTTTTACCGACGAGCTGCAAAGATACTTGAGGGAAACGACGTAAAAACCATTACCGATGAACTTGCCGATGGCAAGGCACTCCAGCTGAAACGGTTGAAGGAAGCGCTCATCCGATACACGTTGAACGTTGATAATGAAGACTATATGGTCGATGTGGATACTACGTTTTTTGATGCAATACTGGAAAACGGCGATGTTCCTGCCCAGGCAACCCCCCGAGACGTCCTGCTCCTCTCTTTCGACCGGGAGAACAAGACCGTAAAGGCCTATGAAATGATTTTAGAGCTCCCCCTCGTTGAAAAGCAGATCCTGCGTGTGTTCAACACACTGAAAAAGATGGAACAGGAGTACATGAACCACATTCAGATGAAGATCGAGAGCATTCCCCAGAGATAATACCGAGTCCCACAATTTTTATTGACAAAATAGTACTCCTGTGCAAACATGAATTTTTGGGGTGTTACCCTGTCATTTAGATTTTATAAAAGGAGGGATAGATATGAAACGCAAGTTACTGGTCACTCTCATTGCCGTGGTCCTCTCGGCTTTCTTTGTCGGTGTGCCTCTCTTCATCCTTGCCAGTGGAACAGAAGAAAAAGCCACGGTGACCTTTTTCTGGGCACTTTACGACGGTCTTACCGAGGAGTTTCGTGCTTCACTCCAGGATGCATTCAATGCCGCTCACGATGATATCGAGGTCGATATTGTGCCTGTTGACTGGAACCTGATGCATGACAAGGTTACCACTGCAATTGCTGGCGGAAATCCCCCGGAGCTCTCAGTTGTGGGTACGAGGTGGCTTCTGGAGTTCATGGAGGTTGACGCCATCGTCGAGGTTACTCAGTACGTTGGAAAGGCGACTCTCGACAACATTTCCCCAGGAGCCATGGAGGCAAAACTCGAGGGAAAGCTCATGGGACTTCCCGTTGCAGCCGGTGCACGTATTTTGGCCTACAACGCAGACATTGCACCGAAGGCCCCAAGCACCATGGAGGAATTGAGGGATCTGGCAATCAGGGCAAATAATCCTCCAAGAGTTTACGGTCTTATCATGCCTGGGCAGAAGTATACGGAGCTCACGGATTTCGCCTACTACCTCTATGCAGCAGGGGGCGACTTCTTCGAGATGAAACCGGACGGTACCTA
>CAYFYU010000138.1:6226-9258 GCA_964347455.1 uncultured Spirochaetota bacterium
TACGGCAAGAGTGCGTTCAACGGTCCCGAGGGGGTTAAGGCCCTTGAGTTCATGGTGAAAATGGCGATCCAGGACAAGATCGTTCAGGACGGGTTTCTCTCGCTTCATCGATTGACTTCACACCCGATTTTCTATGAAGGAAAAGCCGCGTACACCTTTATTGGTGCCTGGGTTGAATCTGCCTACAAACAGGCTGGCGGAACCTTTGAACTGAAGTATGGGCAGATACCGCCGTTCAAGGGGGACGAAGGGACGTCTCTTATCATTACCGATTCCATCGCCATGTTCAAGGATGCAGAGAACCTGGAGGCTGCCGGTACCTTCCTCGACTTCTTCTATCAGGATGAGTGGAAGGCAAAGTTCGATGAATTAATCGGATTTCCTCCTGTTACCATCTCTGCAGGAAAACTGCCTCAGTTTCAGACTCCGCTCTACCAGGTATTAATCGAGGCTGCAGCGAGGTCAAAGGGTTGGCCGCTCATGCCGGAATTTGCCGAGGTTACAGCTATTATCTGGGATGCCAATGTAGAGGCCTTTCTCGGTGAGAAAACGCCGAAGCAGGCCCTCGATGATGCTGCCGAGAAGATCGATAAGCTGAGAGGCATGTAAGGATTCATGTTGATACCGGAGAGCCTGCTTGATACAGGTTCTTCGGTATTTTATTTTTAAAATCCCCAACACCCGAGCAGAGGCCAAGGCTCATGAAGAACAGCTCCACGCTAAAGGCCAGAAGGAAGGGTCACTTCTGGTCGACAGACTCAAAGTACGCCTTCCTTTTTCTCCTCCCCGGCACGGTGTTTCTGCTCGTCTTTATGATCTATCCGATTTTAAATGTCATCATCATGTCATTCTATCACGTGGACAAACTGGGACGGTTTATCAACATCACCGGTATAAAAAATTACCGTGAGCTCTTCGCTCAGGAAGACTTTTTGGAGGTGATGTTGCGATCGGTTTACTGGACAGGGCTTGCCGTTGCCGTAAAAACGATATTCGGTCTTGTTTTGGCCCTCCTTCTCAACGTGGAGTACAGGGGAAGAAAAATTCTTCGTGCTCTGATTATAATACCATGGGCATCTGCCGTTCCCATCAGCGCGTTGTTATGGGTTTGGGTGTATCATCACGAATTCGGACTTCTCAATTACACACTCAAAGCGCTTGGAATCTGGAAAAGTCCGCCTGTATGGCTAGGAGGTACTAAATCGGCATTTTTCTCGGTTATATGGGTGGACATCTGGATAGGGATTCCATTCATGACCCTCGTCTTTCTCGCAGGCATGCAGGCAATTTCACAGGACCTCTACGAAGCGGCAGAGGTTGACGGTGCAGGAGCATTGCAGCGGTTTCTCTATATTACACTGCCGGGTTTACGGGATGTGTTGCTTATTGCGACACTGCTTTCGACACTGTGGACATTCAACGATTTCAACACCATATATATCATGACAAAGGGAGGGCCTGCAGGAAGCACACAGATACTTATCACGTACATTTACGAGAATACCTTCGAGTGGTGGAAGTGGAACTATGGGGCGGTCATGGCAGTGATCACCTTCGTGATTCTTTCCATAATTGCATGGATATACGCACGGTTCTACTTCAGGAGGGGAGAATAGATGCCGAAGCGGAAGAAGAGGATAAGACCGGTATACATCATCCTCACTGTTATTATCGTGGCATTCCTTCTCTTCCCCTTTTTTGTGATGATCTCAACAATGCTGAAATCCTCCGATGAGGTATACGCAACACCGCCCTACTGGATACCGAAAAAAATTGCCCTGTCCAATTTCATAAAATTGTGGACCCAGCAACCCTTTGCCCGCTATTTTCTGAGCAGTATTATCATCGCCGGCGGAACGACCATTTTGACGACCATATTCTGTGTACCCGCCGCCTACGCGGTTGCCCGTTTTCGCTTTATTGGCCAGAAGCTCCTTCTGTACCTGTACCTCGTGGTGCAGATGTTCTCACCCATCATAGTGGTGATCTCTCTTTTCAAGATAATATCGAAAATCGGACTGCTCGATACCTATCTGGGACTCATCCTCGTTAACACGGTTTTTACTCTTGCTTTTACTACCTGGATGCTCAGTGGATACTTCAAGACCATACCGGTGGACATCGAGGAAGCGGCCCTGATAGACGGCTGTTCACGGATGCAGGCAATTGTGAGGATAATGATTCCTATCTCCGCTCCTGGCCTTGTGACCACAATCATCTACTCCTTCATCGCGTCGTGGAACGAATTCATGTTTGCACTCACCATCGTTCAGTCTATAAATAAAACCCCCCTCACGCTTGGGCTCTATAATTTTGTGGGACGGTTCACAACCCAGTGGGAGTTCCTCACCGGCGCAGCCTTTCTGGCCATACTGCCGGTCATTATCCTCTTTTTGTTAATTGAGAAAGAGCTCGTCGCAGGTATCGTTGGCGGGGCAGTCAAAGGTTAATAAACGTTATGGGTGTGCTCCGAAACGTTTTTCCGCAAGTGTCTGGCATTGATCGAGCAGCCGTTCCTCGTTTATGGTTTTCACGACGCCTCTTTCAACAACTATGTTCCCAGCAATGATCACCGTATCGACATCCGAAGCTCGTGCACAGCTCGTAACGATCTGGACGATGTTGGATTCATCCTCCTCAAGCGGTGAAACTCCACTACGCTTTAAATCTCTGTGCTGCCTCTCTTTCCTCTCATGTGAGGTGGATTTTCCATGAATTGGGAGTAGATGGGGTTTAGCATAGTCGATGAGGACTATGGATGCTCGCTTTCCCTTCTCTATAGAGCCAAGTTCCCCGTCGAGACCAAAGACCCGGGCACCCCCAACGGTTGCCGCATACAGGCAATCGTATCCGCTTATTGACGAAGCACCCCTGGCAAGTCTCTGAAGCAGCATAAGCGATTTCATCTCAGAAAACATATCCGCCGAATCGTTCCAGAGCGCGCCATCCGTTCCCAGCCCGACTGGAACCTTCAGTTTCAACAGCTCCACAATCGGAGCGATTCCATCGGCTATCTTCCTCTCCGCGGTAGG
>CAYFYU010000139.1:0-5962 GCA_964347455.1 uncultured Spirochaetota bacterium
GGGATATCAGAGGTCCCGGACTTTTCATCGGCATTGAACTGGTAAGGGATCGAAAGACAAAAGAACCAGCTGTTGAGGAGACCGCCGAAGGGGTGGCTTTTGCACGGGAAAACGGTCTCATCACCTTTACCGGAGGAGCTGGAAATGTGCTGAAGATTAAACCGCCTCTTGTAATTACAGAAGAACAGGTAGATCGCATGATGGAGCTTTTCAAGAGGACATTTCAGCATATACAATCGAGATTAAGTAGATAGTGAGAGATCGAACACAGGATATGACTACTCAATTAGACGGGAATGGTGCCAGAACAGGAGCAAAGGGTCTCTACGGTAACTGGCCCACCTATTTCCTGCTGCCGAGCTTTATCATCATAGCATTCATCACTTTGTTTCCCTTTATCTATTCGGTTTTTCTCTCCTTCATGCAGTATAATCCAGTTCGCCCCTGGTATGGCATGAAGTTCGTGGGCCTACGGAACTACGCGGAAATACTGACCGATGAGACTGTGTGGAATTCATTTAAGATAACAATTCTCTTTGTTGTGGGGACCGTTACAATCGAGTTTATTCTCGGATTTGCTATAGCCCTCCTGTTCAATCGGGATATTCCGGGCAAGAAAATATTTCGATCCATTATTCTCGTACCCATGATCCTCACTCCTGTTGTAGTTGGCTTATTATGGAAGTATACCTTGAACCACAACTTTGGAGTCATACAGATATGGACAACGAGGCTGGGATTGGATTTTGAATGGCACCACGCAAAGAAAACTGCACTGCTCACCATGATCTTCGTGGATGTATGGGAATGGACTCCCTTCATTTTTTTAATAATACTAGCAGGCTTGATGGCGGTACCGCAGGAGATCATCGAAATGGCGAGGATAGATGGGGCACAGGGACTGAGCCTCCTCTTTCGAATTCTCGTTCCCACCATCAAGAAGGTGATTCTCATCTGTATTATTCTCCGTATGGTCGATGCGGTTCGGGTATTTGATACCATATGGGTCTTGACAAGGGGTGGACCGAGTCGGGCAACCGAAGTGTATACAGTGCATGTTTTTCGTGAGGGTTTTCAGTTTATGAATATTGGTTATGCAGCAGCTCTCTCCCTCGTACTGCTCGTTGTTGTTCTTGGATTATCGATTCTATTTATTAAAGTAACCAGGTTTGAGGTGTAAAGGATGAGGATTTACGGAAATAGAGCGAGAAAAATAACCAGTTGGGTATTGACCTATATTGCGGTGGGGATCATTCTTGCATTTTTTATATTTCCCATACTGTGGGAGCTCATTGCTTCATTTAAACCCCCCGAGGAGGTTATCAGCACAGATCCTCATTTCATATTCAAACCAACGCTGAGAAGCTGGCAGAAAATTTTTGCAGGAGGTATATTTCATTACTTTAAAAATAGTTTGATAGTTGTAGGAGGCAGTACAGTACTTGCCACTTTTTTTGGTTCATTGGCAGGATACGCCCTTGCAAGGGGGAGACTCAGATCGAAAAATCTCATTGCCATGGAGATGCTCACCCTGAGGATGCTTCCTCCAATTGCAATGATAATCCCGATTTTTGTGCTTTTTCAGAAGATGCACCTGCACAATACCTATCTCGGGCTCATTCTCATGTACACAACAACAAATCTTCCGCTCTCGGTCTGGCTCATGTTTGGATATTTTGGCAATGTACCCGAGGAAATCGGGGAGGCTGCAATGGTTGACGGTTGTGGGAGATTCCGGATGTACTGGCAGGTGGAGCTGCCGTTGATATTACCGGGACTCGCAACTACGGCAATTTTCTGTGTGATCTTTGCCTGGAATGAGTTCATGTTTGGAGTGCTCCTGACAAAGATTGAGACAGCGACCCTTACCGTTGTAACAGCGAGAGAGGTACTGCAGCGTACCGGTATTGATTGGTCTGCACTCGCATCGCTCTCAATTTTCACTGTTTTGGTACCACTCATATTTGCACTCTCGATTCAGAAGAGTCTTGTGAAGGGCATGACCATGGGAGCCATCAAATGAAAGCATTTCTGGGACGAAAAGCAGAAACGAAAAATTTTTTTAAGGAGGTTTTACAAATGAAGAAAAGCATGTTGTTAGCAGTTGCTGCCATGCTGTTCCTCTGCATTCCACTGGTATTGTCAGGGGGTGGAAAGGAAGAGGAAGCCGTTTCTATCCGAGTCATAGGATTGACCGATCCGGGTATTACGGCTGAGAGTGAGCTTGCAAAGGAGTTTACAGCTGAGACCGGGATTGAGGTGATCTACGAAACGTACGACTGGTCCGGATTTGTGGAAAAAACGAAACTGGAGTTTGCCAATCCGACCGGATCGTATGACATCATTGAGTATGATGCACTGATGTCCTTTGCACTCTTTCCCAACGACAGCCTGGTACCCCTGGAGGAGTTCATCAATGATCCCGATCTTCCTGATATCGATGTTGATGGGTTTGTTGGCAGACTGGTTGATTTCTATGGAACCTGGCAGGGCAAGGTGGTGGGTGTACCGAGAAGCGCGGCGAACAGGATCTACTCGTACAGGAAGGATCTCTTTGAGGATCCGAAGGAAAAGGCAGATTTCAAGAGGAAGTACGGTTATGAGTTGGCCTTTCCCCAAACCTGGGAGCAGTATAGGGACGTTGCTGAGTTCTTTACCCGCGATACAGACGGTGATGGTGAAATTGATCTCTGGGGTACTGGACAGGGATTCTCAGCCGATGGAGACGGCTACGATCAATTCTCGGACATATACCGCTCTTACAATGCCATTAAAGATGGGAAGTGGTTCCTGGACAGGGATATGAAACCCATCTTCAATGGCCGAGAGGGTGTCGAAGCATTAGAGGTGCTCGTTGATATAGTGCAGGGTGGATTCGTATCACCTGGCTATAACGACAGGCTATGGGTTGGAGAAGTACCCGAGATTGGAGCAGGCCGAGTAGCAATGGCTGGAACCTATTCAGAGCTCTTTGCGGTCCTCCTCGCGCCTGAGTACGATGCAATTAGAGATAAGGTTGCTTATGCAGAGATGCCCCGCATGGAACGGCAATGGACCATACTCTCTTCGATGAATTACGGTATCAGCAGGGGTTCAAAGTATCAGAAAGAGGCATACCAGTATCTTGCCTGGCTTTTAAGCGAGGAAAATGATGTTCGATTGGTTACCGAGACTGAAGGTGGTAAAATGCCCAGTCGTGATAGTTCGTACCAGAACCAGACGGTGAAGAGCTATATTCCCTTTGCAGAGGTACAGGGAAAAACTCACTCATATGCAGATCCATGGCCACAGTTCGTTGAGTTTGAGGAGATGATGGTTTTCATCAGCATTGCGGTACAGGAGGCAATTGAAGGTGACAAGACGGCACAGCAGGCTCTGGATGATGCGGCAGCTGAATTGTACAGCGTTTTAGAAAAGGCAGGATACTACGACTGATCAGTTGAGCTGGATTGTATATTAAGAGCCCGGTGGTGCAATACCACCGGGCAGAATTTTTTGCATATGCGCCCGGCAGGGTGTTTTAAAAGAGTATCGGAATGAAAGTATTTGATATCCACGGACATCTCTGGTCCAGATCCATAGGACAGAAGCGCTATATGAACCGTGAGGCCGAGGAAAAATGGTTTAAAAAAGCCTTTCTCGGAGTTGAGCCGATACTCGAAGCCACTTCGGAGAAACTCATCGAGGCATTAGATACTGCCGAATCTGAGCTTGGTGATTCATATCGTATGTGCGTTTTTGCCCTTGATCTCGGGAGTCTGTTCCCAATGGAAATTACTATCAAAGAATTGAACAACTGGGTTGTTGAGCAGGCTAGGCAGGACCCTCGTGGTAGGATAATGCCCTTTGCATGCATTGATCCAGGACGTGATATTGCACTGGAGGAAGCACGTCGATGCGTACGCGAGCTCGGCGTAAAGGGTTTCAAGCTCTATCCACCAACAGGATTTTATCCCAATGATCAAAAGATCTTACCGTTCTATGAAGAGGTTCTTAAGCTCCAGCAGGAAACGAAGAGGATAATTCCAGTACTGCTACATCAGGGTTTCGCCTATTCCGGATCGAAGTATGCTCAGCCAATCTATCTCGAAGAA
The DNA here is from genome assembly GCA_964347455.1 of uncultured Spirochaetota bacterium. Taxonomy (GTDB): domain Bacteria; phylum Spirochaetota; class B62-G9; order B62-G9; family DRHN01; genus JAGLSF01. Next base: position 4,095 of record CAYFYU010000139.1, read on the forward strand.
ATCGCCTTCCAATTCAAGCCTGAACTGAAAATAATCATTGCCCATGCGGGCATACCATGGGTTGATGTAGCTGTATCAATTGCAGCATTGCATCAAAATGTATACCTCGATATTGCGCTTTACGGGGACCTCTACGGTTTTTGGCCCGAGATGCATATGCAGTTTTTTGGGAGGGCAAAAAGGGCCGGCATATTGAACCGTGTGCTTTTTGGCAGTGACTGGCCGCTTCCCTCTGCATGGATGGAGCCAGCACCCGACGATCCTCCATGGGCGGTATTACACAAGGTCATTCGTTCTTTTGATACTATGGAAATGCCAAAGCCGCTTCGAGAAATGGGGTATCCGGAAATTACCCGTAAAGAGATGCAAGGTGTTCTTGGTTTCAATGCGGAAGAATTACTCGGAATTGTGTAATTCGCTGTAAAGAATGATAAAGAGGAAATGATATGCAAGGTGCACTCAGAGTTGGCATGGTAGGTGCAGGGTATGCCGCACATCTTCGTGCGAGGGCCATTCGTGGTCTGCAGAGTGACAGGATCACTATTATGGGAGTTTTTGATAAGAATCCTGTCAATGCAAGGGAATTCTCCAAAGAGTTTGGTGTTCGTCTCTATCAATCCCTTGAAGAAATGTGTGGAGACGATTCCATAAATACAGTGTCTATAGCTGTTCCAAATAGGCATCACTATGAAGTATTGAAATATGCATTTAATAGGAACAAGAATGGCATGTGCGAGTACCCCCTTGTACCGGATACATATGTAAAGGCTGAGGAGTTGGTACGTCTAGCGCGAGAGAAGAAACTTTTTTTACACGTCGGACAAACGATGAATTATGATGCCGATTACGCTCTGGTGGAGTCTTTAAAAGGTGAGCTTGGCCGATTGTATATGGGATATCGGTATATGAGTTTCGGAGGAAAACTTGGTTCCTGGTTTGAGCTCGATGGTTTCAGGGGCGATTACCAGGGATTAGCTCGGTGGTATATAGAGGATACAAAGAAGGGGGGGTGGATCGTTTCCGCTCACTATCATGGGATTCAGCATTTTAGAAGGATATTTGGAGAGGTTGTTTCAGTATGTGCATTCGATTCGACGTCCCGAGGAATCGCTGCTGCAACGATCCTTCTCAAACATGAAAACGGTGCCAGTTCTTCCATACAGTGGGGAATGCCGATTGGGGGAAAATGGTTCAACAAACTTATTGTAAGTGGTAACAGAGGATCGATAGAAACTGATGGAGAGGAATATTTCATTCATACTGAGAAAGTTCAAAAAAGAGGTAATCTAAAGCCGATTGATACTTTTACTGCAGATTTAAAGTCGCTCCTTGATAAACTGGATGGGAAAGAGGAGTTTGCTATTGCAAATAAAGACATGCTCATGAACTTAAAAATAGCACTTACTGCAGAGCAGGCTGCGGCTCAGGGAGTAACAATTGAGGTAAAATAATTCTTGTAAGGCTCAATTACACTTAATCTATTGTTTTTGCAAAGTGAATTAGCCAGCAGTTATACTGCTGGAGTTGTTACCCGAAACTAATTTATTACTTGAATATAGTGGGATTGCACTATAAAATTGGCAACGTTATCATTTATTTTTCGAATTTTTTCGATACAAATCGAAATATTCTGGTAAGGTTTTCAAAATTATGAAAGCCAAGCCGTAGATCAATTTTGGGGTGAAAGGGGTGGGAGATGTCTGAGATACTTAAAAGGATAAGCGATTCTGTTCTGGATGGTGATAATGAAGGCTGTGAAGCAGCAACGAGAGAGGCATTGGAGGCGGGGATTGAGCCACTCACAATTGTGGATGAGGGTCTCACGGCAGGAATAAAAATAGTTGGAGAAAAATTTGGCAATGAAGAAC
>CAYFYU010000139.1:5972-9136 GCA_964347455.1 uncultured Spirochaetota bacterium
CGGTAGAGGCCATGAAAGAGGGGATGAAAATAGTCGAACCGGAACTTAAAAAATCGAAGGTGGAGAAGAAGAGTCTGGGAACAATCGTGATTGGAACGGTAAATGGTGACATTCATGATATCGGTAAATCCATAGTGGGCACAATGCTTGAATTGAACGGATTTACGGTTATTGATCTGGGAGTAAGTGTTTCCACACAAACTTTTGTAGATACGATTAAAAAGGAAAAACCACAGATAGTAGGGTTATCAGCCCTTCTTTCAACAACAATGAGGGAACAGAAGGAAGTCATAGAGGCAGTGAAGAGGGAGGGTCTCCGTGATGATGTACGGATTATAGTCGGTGGTGCTCCTGTGTCAGAGCAGTGGGCAGAGGAGATAGGTGCCGATGGATATGGTGCAAATGCTGAGCTTGCAGTTCAATTGGTAAGGAGACTGATAGGATAGAGGGGAGGAAGTGGGATGGCACGTTACTTTGGGAAAGGGAGGAATCTTGAATATCTCACCCGGGAGGATATACTTGACTGGCATCATAGGAGTCTTCATCTTCTCGAAACCATTGGGGTACAGATCAGGTATGAGCCTGCCCTGAAGCTCTTGAAGGATGCTGGCTGCGATGTGAGTCAGAAGGATGAAGTTGTACGGGTACCGCAGCATGTGGTGGAGAGGGCTCTGAAGCTTGCGCCGGGTCGAGTTTTACTTGGAGGGAGGGATCCCTCGACTGATATTATTGTTGGCGGTTTTGATGTGCACACAACTGGAAGTGGTAATTGTATTAATGTTATCGATCTCTTAACCGGTGAGCACAGACCTGGGACTTTTAAGGATCTCGAAGAAATGGTGCTCCTACAGGATACACTCGATAACCTCGAATCCTGTCAGAATCCAATCACCCCTACGGATCTTCCGAAAAATGGGCTCTATATCAAAGTATTTGAGGGGATGGTGAGGAATACGGGGAAGCATCTGATCAACCAGGCGGAAAACGCCCAGGAGGTTCAGGATCATGTGGATATTCTGGAAGCGGCGGTGGGGAGCAGGGAGGAGGTATTGAGGCGGAATCTGGTAAGTTTTATATGCTGTTTCAAGAGTCCGCTTATCTATGGGGACACCAGCTGTGAGGTATTGATGGAGAGTGCGCGGCTTGGGTTGCCGGTATTGGTGGAGACGGATCCGATATCTGGGGCGACGGCGCCGGTGACGCTGGGGGGGTTGTTGGTGCAGCAGAATGCGGAGGTATTGTTTGGGATAGTGTTGGCGCAGCTGGTGAGGGCTGGGGCGCCGGTATTGTACACGCATGCGCCGACGGTGATGGACATGCGGACTGGGGATGTGAGTGAGGGGTGTCCTGAGCGCTGTTTGTACTATATATACAGTGCGCAGTTGTGTCGGTATTACGACATACCGAGTTGTGGGGTATCTGGGACGACTGATTCGAAGAGCAATGATATTCAGAGTGGTATCGAAAAGACCGCTACGATCATCACAACACTCCTCGCAGGTTACAATCTGAATTACGATGCAGCCGGATCGATAAATAGTGTACTCACCACTTCTCTTGAGGGGATAGTGATAGATGACGAGCTCTACGGGTATGTGAAGCGGGTACTTGGGGGGATAGATTTTTCGGTTGACACGCTCATGAGAAGCATGGAGGTAATAGGGAAGGTAGCGCATAGTGGGAGGAGTTTTTTGACGGAGCGGCACACGAAGCAGCGGTTGAGGGGGGAGCACTGGGTACCGAGTGTGATGGACCGGCGGCGGTATGAGGTATACGAGCAGATGGGCAAGGGGGGGATGGTGGAGTTTGCGAAGGAGAAGGCGAAGAGGATCTTGGAAGAGCATCGGCCCTTGCCGTTACCTGAGGGTGCCCAAGATCGCATCGATGCCATCGTCGAAAGAGCCGTTAAAGAATAAGTTTGCAGGGAGATAAAAGGGAGCATACAATTACGGAACTCATGTTTGTCCAGCTAAAAAAAGGGAAGGAATATGGGTGAGCAAAAAACATTACGGGAATATCTGAAGAGAGCAGCTCAATATGTTGTCCATTCTCTCTCATGGCCCGGTGAGGACAAGGGTATAGTTTTTGACTCTGCAGAAGGGGCAGTAATAAGGGATGTTGAAGGAAAGGAGTATATCGATGCAATATCAGGCACCAACGGACCACTTTTGATCGGCCACTCCCATCCCAAGCTAACAGAAGCTCTTATAGGGCAGTCAAAAAAGCTCTCACATACGCTCGGATTATACGATAACGTACCCCTCATTGAGCTCTGTGAAAAGCTCGCATCCATTACCCCACAACCTATTCGCAAGTCATATATATGTACCGGTGGTGGGGAGTCGGTTGAGGTCGCATTGAAGCTGATTATGAAGGTTTCAGGGAAGGCAGAGTTTATTGGGCTTCATTATTCCTACCATGGATTGTCTCTCGGGACGATGAGTCTTGGCGGATTACCCTCTTTGAGAAATTGGATTCCCGGTGGTTTACGATGGCCCGGATTTCAACAGGTACCGAATCCATACTGTTATCGATGCCCGCTCGGTGCGCATATAGAAAGCTGTGAGCTCGAATGTGCCAATGCTCTAAAAGCAACATTGGATCATGGAACTTCTGGGCAGGTTGCAGCCCTTATATTGGAACCGATACAGGGACCGGGAGGGCATATAGTATTCCCGCAGAGCTATTTCGATGAAGTTCAGAAGATCTGCAAAGAGAGAGACCTATTTTTAATAGTCGATGAAGTTCAGACCGGATTGGGCCGGTGTGGAGCGTGGTTTGCTTCCGATCTCTTCAATCTGAAACCGGACGTTGTCATTATCGGGAAGGCACTTGGTGGGGGATATCCTATTGGCGCAGCCGCTTTTTCTGAGCGCATCGCATCGCCGGAGGTTGAGCAATCCACCTGGCACTCGCTAACCTTTCAGAACGACCCATTAGGTTCAGCAGTGGGCCTGGCGGTGATAAATGTCATTGAAGAGGAGAATCTCATCGAGCGTGCAAGAAAGGTCGGAGAGAACATACGGAAAAAGTTACATGAGTATGCTCAGCAGTTTAGTGTAATTGGGGATATCAGAGGTCCCGGACTTTTCATCGGCATTGAACTGGTAAGGGATCGAAGGACAAAGGAGCCAGCCGTAGAGGTGACCGCAGAAGGGGTTGCT
>CAYFYU010000140.1:0-9130 GCA_964347455.1 uncultured Spirochaetota bacterium
CCTGGGAGGATTTGCGGGGTGCCAATAGTGACATTTATGGCCAACTGGTGAATGCAGACGGTTCGCTGTATTCCACTGCTGCAGACACGAACTTTTCCATGGCAGATACAGCATACGATCTATCCAATACATCAGTGGCGGTGAATTCCTTCTGCGCCACCTTTTTAACCGCTTACCAGTGGTTTGAAGGCAGTGATGTATACATTACAACGGTACCGGTGGGAAGCTGTAGTCCTGCCCGGGGCTTGTTGACCTTTCCACTGGGAAACGACAACGGGGTGACCCCTGAGACGGGTAGTGCGGGTGATACGTTTACCTTCACGGTCAACTACTGGGGTCAAGCTGCTCCGCAGCTTGCAGAGCTTTGGATGGACCTGGACGGTGACGGCAGCTACTCTGAGGAGGCATCTTCCGCTACCGTAATGTTCCCAGGCGCATTCCCGGGTTCGGATATTCCTGTGATGAGTCTCATGCTGGTCATATCGGGGATTGCGGGTTTGGTGGTTTTTATTTTGCGTCGTCCCCGCTGGGGAGTGTATTCTGCCTTATCTTTGCTGTTCATTGTGGCATTTATCTCGTTCGGTATACTCACTGCATGCGGAGGGGATGGAGGGGATGAACTTGTGGTTGAGCGTTTTGCCATGACCGAAGACGATACAGCTGATACCAACTGTATGGATGGTAAGCTGTATACCGTAAATATTACGCTGGAGAACGCCGGTTCATACGCCTACACCTTTGCCTTTCTCGACTGGAATGGCTTTGTCACAACTGGGCAGCCGGTGCAGATCAGAACGGTGACGGTACAATAACAGTATAACAATTATCGGAGCTTCATTTACAGCGAAAGGGGGTATACTCAGATCATTACAATTGTGATGATGATGTAGCGTTTACTGGAACTGAATTTCCACCTGGTCCTGCAGCTCTACCCGGATACCGGGAATATCCTTGATTATTTCCTTGGTTTTTTCAATGGATTCGGTGTCTTCAGTCGCGAGCTTCCTGAACAGTTCTTCGTTTTCGATTATTTTTGAGAAGTCCATATCTATTAAGGTGACCTTTGAGCCTTCCAAGTAGGCAGCGTTGGAGCTTATAATTGTACCGTCCACTTCAAGCGCAATGTGAATTCGCATGCCCCTGAATATCTCCTTCAGCATTTCGATCATCTCCTCATCTTTCGCTGCCGGAGCTTCTGTTTTCTCCCTCTCTTCCATAGGGACGGTTTCCTCCGTCTCTTCCGGAGGGTTAAAAATGGTGAGCAGGGAGGTCTCTGAATCAGAGCCCTTTCTGAATTGAAAGGTTATGTATTCCGTTTCCGGAGCATCCTCTCCGGTAGTATCGGTCGAGGGGACGTTCTCATCAGGATTTTGGTTGACCACAAGGTTATTGATGTCCTTAAAGCTGAAAACAGCCCTGTATCCCTGACCCTTTTCAGATGAAAGCTCCTCAGCAGATTTGAGTGTAACCCCTTTTCCCATGGCAAGAGCCTTTCGCTCGAGCTTTTCCATATTGACCAACCCTTGGGCCTGCTCATTTTTGTCACCAGGTGTCTCGGCAAATCCCATGAGCATATTAAGTACATCGGTTTTCATGAGAAATGTTTCCTCAACTTCACCGCTTCCATCTCGATTTACCCGGATCAGTGTTGTGCTCTCGACACAGCTGGCAATTGTTACTGAGATGACCGACAAAAAGATTAGTTTTATCAGGGTTTTCATTGTGTTTTCCTTTCAGTTATGATAGAGCAGTTATATCGTATTATACAATAAACAACTGTCTTCCTCCATTGTTAATAGTGCCGTGAAGCTTGACGGATCATATTGAAGCGGTTATCGTAAGCTTGGACAGTAACTCAACATTCTCAGAGGTATGTACTATGCTTCTTACTGGCGACATTGGAGGTACAAAGACCAATCTTGCAGTATACACTCCGGAAAAGGGTCCGCGAGCACCCCTTGTTCAGGAAACATTTCCGAGCAACAAGTATCGGAGTCTTGAGGATCTGGTGCGCGTTTTTCTCGAGAAAACCGGGCGCACCCCCTCCTATGCGAGTTTCGGTGTTGCAGGTCCCGTTGTACGCGGGCGAGCCAGTGTTACCAATTTGCCCTGGGAGATAGAAGAGACCAGTCTCCAAAAGGTCTTTCATTTCAAAGCGGTTCGTCTTCTGAACGATCTCGAGGCTGTTGCCAACTCAATACCGGTACTCGGTCCGGATGACCTCCACGTTATCACCAGTGGTGAACCGGTTGAGGGGGGGAACATCGGGGTTGTTGCACCGGGTACAGGTCTGGGAGAGGCTTTTTTGGTGTGGGATGGGGAGCGGTATCAAGCACACAGCTCGGAAGGGGGGCATGCCACCTTTGCGTCGATGAACGAGCTTGAGGGGGAATTGAAGACGTACCTAATGAAGCGTTTTGGACATGTTAGCAATGAGCGCGTCTGTTCCGGTCTGGGTATTCCAAATATTTACAATTTCCTAAAGGATAGAAAGTATGCTCCAGAACCGGGCTGGCTTGCGGAAGAGCTTAATGAAGCGGCTGACCCGACGCCGGTTATTGTTACTCATGCATTCGGGGAAGGGAGAAATTGCAGGCTCTGTACCGAGACGTTGCGTCTGTTTGTTTCGATACTGGGTGGAGAAGCGGGGAATCTTGCTTTAAAGGTTCTTGCCACAGGCGGTGTGTATCTCGGAGGTGGTATACCACCACGAATAATCCCAGCACTGGATCGTGGAGGATTTTTCGAAGCCTTTTGCAGCAAGGGTAGATTGAAAAAGGTTCTCGAAAAAATTCCACTGTATATTATAATGAATCCGAAAACTGCCCTGCTCGGATCTGCCTGTTACGGTTTGGAGATGATACATAGAGACAGAGGATAGGAGGATACAATGCAGATTGCACTTGGTAGCGATCACGCAGGATATCATTTGAAGGTGGAGTTGAATCAATACCTCGTGAAACAGGGTCACGAAATCATCGATGTGGGACCCTACAGCTCGGATCCGGTTGATTATCCGGATTATGCGGAAGCACTCGGAAAGGTTATCCTGGAAGGACGGGCAGAGAGAGGCATACTGATCTGCGGGAGCGGTGTCGGGGCTTCAATGGCGGCCAATAAGATTCCCGGGATAAGAGCAGGGCTCTGCCATGATACCTATTCGGCTCATCAGAGCGTTGAGCATGATGATGTAAACGTGCTCGTGTTGGGATCGCGGATAATAGGCTCAGAACTTGCACGTGAACTGGTACGAACCTTTCTGGGTGCGAAGTATACTGCAGAGGAGCGTCATCAACGCAGGTTGAAAAAGGTTCTGGAGATGGAGAAGCGTTACAGGAGTGGAAAGGTTGCTCGATGAAGGGTACTGGTTTAAATCTACTCGGATCATACGGCCTCTGGGCATCGAACTTTGCTGGAAAGGAACCGGGAGAGCTTTCACTGCTCAATTCTAAATGGTCCAGTATGGAAGAGCTGAGGCCAAAGGCCCGGCGTAAGGTTCAAGAGCTCATTTCGATGCCAGCCATCGTGAAGAAGCCTGCGGTTAAAAAGATCAGAAGTTATCGGTACAATGAACTCCAAATTGAAGAGCTCACATGGCAGCTTCCCTATGGTCCTCCAACAGAAGCGGTATTTATGAAACCGGCCAGATCTGATAGAGCACTTCCAGGCATTGTCGCGTTGCACGATCACGGTGGTGTGAAATATTTCGGTAAACGGAAGATTATGAGAACAGCTGAGAAGACCCATCCCCTGATGCTGAAACATCAAAGGGATTATTATGGAGACAGAACATGGGCAAATGAAATAGCAAAGCGCGGATACGGCGTTCTCATTCACGATATATTTCCCTTTGAGAGCAGAAGGATCGCTTCCTCGGATATACCAGGTTATGTGGTCACTAGGATGATGCAGCCACCCCTTCAAATAAAGGAGATGACGCCCGAGGACCTGCTTCGGACAGAGCCGATCACAGATTTTGAAGTTTCCAGCCGCGAAGGGGAGGAGGAGATCGCTGCATACAATAGCTTTGGTGAGCAGCACGAGCACATCATTGCCAAGGGTCTTTTCTCCTCGGGCCTGACATGGCCGGGGCTCTTCATTGCTGAGGATCTGTTTGCACTCGAATACCTCTGTTCCCGGCCCGATATTGACCAGGAGCGAGTGGGATGCTGCGGGCTCTCGGGCGGCGGAACCCGCACAAACCTCCTTGCTGGTTTGGACGACAGAATACGATGTTCCGTTACAGCCGGTTTCATGACAACCTGGAGGGATTTTGCCATAAACGTCAACTATACGCACACATGGATGATCTATATACCCCTTCTGCCCAGATTCATGGATTATCCTGAAATACTAGGAATGCGTGCTCCTCTTCCATCACTCGTTCTTGCCACTGACAGGGATCCGCTGTTTACTCTGGAGGAGGTAAAAAGAGCGGCCTATATTCTAAAAAGCATATATGCAAAGGCAGGAGCAGCGGATTCATTTAAATTTTCTCTCTATAGAGGACCACATAAATTCGATGTTCCGATGCAGGAGGAGGCTTTCCGGTGGTTTGACCGCTGGTTAGAGTAGATAACATTACAATGAACATTGCAGTATATAAGACAAAAGAGGAGATGGGAGAAAGGGCAGCCTCTCATGCTGCACAGGAAATAGAATCGGCGATCACCAGCAGAGGAGAGGCGGTTATCATACTTGCTACGGGCACGAGTCAGTTCGAAACCCTTAAAAAACTGACCCTTTTCCCAGGGATTCACTGGGAATGTGTTGTGATGTTTCATCTTGATGAGTATGCGGGGGTTGCAGCTTCCCACCCTGCAAGTTTCATAAAATACCTCAAAGAGCGTTTTGTTGAAAAGGTTTGAAAATTAAAGGCAGTCTACTTCATAAACGGCAATGCAGCAAATTTGAATTCTGAATGTGAACGTTTGGGCGATATTGTTAAAATGTACACCGTTGATGTTGCACTCATCGGTATTGGTGAAAACGGTCATATAGCCTTCAACGATCCTCCGGCTGATTTTAATACTGAGAACCCCTTTATCGTTGTGGAACTTGATCCGAACTGCCGGAAGCAGCAGCTCGGCGAGGGTTGGTTTGAAGAGCTTGGTGATGTCCCGCGTCGGGCTATCTCAATGAGCGTTCGTCAGATAATGAAGAGTAGAAGTATTATCGTATCTGTACCGGAAAAAAGAAAGGCCCAAGCAGTTGTGAATGCCCTTGAGGGGAAAATAACCAACAGATGTCCAGCTTCCATTTTACAGCGGCACCCCAAATGCACGGTCTATCTTGATCATGATGCAGCGTCTCTGCTTTCGAGGACTTAAAAAATTCTCGAAGATCCTGTCAAGTACTATGGATATACCAGGATTTATCGATTTACAGGTCAACGGTTACCGGGGTGTTGATTTCTCGGACCCTGAACTGTCGGAAAAGCAATTTCGAGATGCATGTCAGGAACTGTGTCGCAGGGGAACTGCCGCTTTTTTGCCTACCCTTATAACCGGTCCGACAGAGCTCTACGAGCGAAACCTACCACTTATGGCTTCATTGATGGAAAAACCAGGTATAAAGGGTCATGCACTGGGATTTCATATTGAGGGACCAATTATATCCTCCATGGACGGTGTACGGGGGGTACACAACCCTGAATGGATTAGGGAACCTGACACGGATTATTTCGACCGTATGCAGGAGCTTGCTGATGGGAAGATCAGGATGCTAACCATAGCGGCTGACATCGAAGGGGCGGCATCACTGACACGCCATGCAGTCATGCATGGCGTCACTGTATCGCTCGGACACCACCTTGCACTTGATGAACACCTGCTGGATCTAGGCCAGGCAGGTGCGAAAGCGCTCACCCATCTGGGGAACGGTGTGCCCAGGATGATGAACAGACACCACAATCCAATCTGGTCTGGATTGTCACAGGATACGCTCTCTGCCATGATAGTGACTGACGGGCACCATCTACCAGGTTCTCTCATTAAGATCATCATTCGGGTCAAAGGCGTTGAAAAGATCGTTGTCGTAAGCGACGCTTCACCGGTTGCAGGCAAACCGCCTGGAAGGTACAGAAGTATGGGTATGGAGGTGATACTCGAAAAAAACGGGCTTCTTCATGACGCCCAAAGCGGGTATCTTGCCGGTTCATCCTCGACTATACTGGAATGTATGAATTTTCTCGTATCACTGAGTATATTGGGATACGAGGATCTATTGCGCGTGGGCTTTTACAATCCCCTCACATTAATCGGAATCGATCCATCTGCCATAGAGGCTTCAGTACCCATTATTTTTAACCCAAGCAGAGAAAGATTCATCCCTGGAACGGGTAAAACATAATTCTTGCTTCTGAAGCCTGGTATGAGCACTTTAGTGCAGTTCACTATAAAATAGGAAGGCGTTGTGGAAATTCTGGTATGCATCAAGCAGGTGCCTGATACACAGAAGGTGAGAATCGATCCCGTGCGTGGAACCCTTATACGGAAGGGAGTGCCAAGCATCACGAACCCCCTTGATGAGAGCGCCCTCGAACTCGCCTTTGAAATCCGCGATCGGATGGACGCAAGGATTTCTGTCCTTACCATGGGAATTCCAGATTCTGAGTGCATTCTGCGAGATACCCTTTCACTCGGAGCTGATAGGGCCTTTTTACTTACCGGTAAAGAGTTTGCGGGTGCCGATACGCTTGCAACATCCTACGCCATTAGTCGGGCCATAAAGACAATCGGGACATTTGACCTTATTATCTTCGGCAAGCAGGCTATAGATGGCGATACTGCACAGGTGGGTCCCGAGGTCTCGGGGCAGCTCGGTTGGCCGGTAGTGACTTTTGTGCAGAAGGTACTGGGTATCGAACGCGGGCATATAAGATTGGAACGTATGATAGATAATGGGCGGGAGGAGGTACGGGTTGATTTCCCAGCATGCATCACTGTAACCAAGGCTCGTCAACGGCTTCGTATGCCCACCCTTGAAACGATTCGGCACTCTTTCGATCTGCCGGTAAAAAAGTTGGGGGCCGAGGATATCAAGGCAGATCCTGCGCAATGCGGGCTCAAGGGCTCACCGACACGTGTTAAGAAGGTATTCTCTCCACCGAGCCATTCAAATGTTCAGTTTCTTGGAGAGGATGTCGATGCGGCGGCTTTCCAGTTTATCGGTGTACTGAAGGAAAAGGGTTTGTACGGTTAAGGAGGAGGATTTTTGGATTACAGGAACGTGTGGGTACTCGTTGAAAGAAAGGGGAAGGGAATTCATCCCGTCACTTTTGAGCTACTTACCAAGGGACGCGAATTAAGCGATGCTTTGGGTGAGAAGCTTGTAAGTGTGATGTTAGGTGCTTTAAAACCGAGCGAAGGTGAAACGCTTACATCCTATGGAGCGGATGAGATCCTGTCCCTTAGGGCCATCACTTCTCCAGGCTTGAGCTGTGAGGTTTTGGCTGAGCTGATCAGCCGGGCAGTTGAGGACGAGAAACCCGCAATTTTACTTGCCGGGGCAACGGCTTTTGGGCGAACTGTGATGCCCCTGGTAGCTGTAAAGGTAAAGACTGGTTTGACTGCAGATTGCACCCAGCTGACGGTCGATCCTGATAGACGGATACTGTTGCAAACACGGCCGGCATTTGGTGGAAACATTCTGGCCACCATTGAGTGTGCGGATGCAAGGCCGCAGATGGCTACGGTACGTCCGCATGTACTGAAAAGTGTAAAAAAGAACGGATCAGAGAGTACACAGGTTGTATCGAAAAAGTACCCTGTTTCTGTGCGGAGAGTCACCGAAATTCTCAGAACAGCTGAAGAAGAGGATGTGCTTGATATATCCCTTGCAGATATCATCGTAGCTGGTGGGAGGGGCCTTGGAAAGGCGAAAGGATTCGAGCTTATCGAGAAGCTTGCGGACAGGCTCGGTGGTGTGATCGGAGCGTCACGGGGAGCTGTTGATCTTGGATGGATCAGCTCAACCCATCAGGTCGGGCAAACCGGTCACACGGTAAGCCCAAAGCTCTATATCGCATGTGGGATTTCAGGAGCTGTTCAGCATCTGGCAGGTATGAAAAGCTCCAACACGATTATTGCGATAAACGAAGATCCCGATGCTCAGATATTCAAGGCGGCTGATTACGGCATAGTTGGAGATCTCTACGAGGTCATACCCAGAATACTGGAGGAATTTGATCGAGGTGAACAGAGATAGTACAGGAATATACAAAATAACCCCTGATCCGGGGGGAATGAAAATTGTCTATGGGAAGGAAAAGATACTTGAGAACTATCCCGATTATCTCAAGGATGAGTCGAATACGCTTGGTTCGGGCGTTGAGGTACTCTACTTCCCCAATTCAATTGAAAACATCTCCTATGCGGTTAGCGAGGCAATAAAAAACAGGAAAACCCTTACCATTTCTGGGGGAAGAACGGGTATCTGTGGTGGAGCTGTACCCTGTGGAGGGTACCTCATTTCCCTGGAAAAGATGACAAAAATTCTGAACTTTCGAAAACGAATGGGCGAATATGAGCTTACGGTTGAAAGTGGCATTCGGTTGGACGACTTGATACAGTTGCTCCAAAAAAAAGAGCTCGGAATCGAGGGCGATGCTGTAGAGGAATTTACGTCTGGAGTGAAGAATTTTTTCCATCCACCCGATCCGACTGAAACATCAGCAACACTTGGCGGTACAGTTGCAACGAATGCCTCGGGTGCAAGAACCCTTTACTATGGACCGACCAGGGATTATGTAACGGCCATCGAGGTAGTACTGCCCTCTGGAGAGCTGTTGAAGATCAGGCGCGGGGAAGTCAAGGCCAGTAATGGAATGTTCACCATTAAGAAAGGGCAGGGAAGACCGCTTGTATTACCAGCTCCGAGTTACATGATGCCAAAGACAAAGAACACCACAGGACTCTTTTCGAGAAGGTCCATGGACCTGATAGATCTCTTTATTGGGAGCGAAGGCATACTCGGTATAATTGCCACCGTTACACTCCGGCTTATTGAGGAACCGCCCGGAATTTTCAGCGCTGCCGCTTTTTTTTCTTCCGAAAAAGATGCGTTGCGCTTCGTTGTCAAAGCTCGAAGGGAGGAGAGGCCTCTTGCCCTCGAATATTTCGACTCAGAA
>CAYFYU010000141.1:0-8921 GCA_964347455.1 uncultured Spirochaetota bacterium
AATTGAAAAGGATAATCGATCTGAAAATTCAGGCCGTTGATCTTCTGGAGGATTTCAATAGATTGCTTGGACGTAAATACTTGGAGTCCGGCAGCTATCATCTCGCTGAGGAGGTTCTCCTCGAAGCTGAGTATTTGAAACCTCACAGCCCCTTTATAAAGAAGGATCTTGGCGAATGTTACTATTTTCTCGGCATATCTGCTCTCGAAAAGAACGAACGGTTGGATTATTTTACCCAATCAAGAGAATATTACCAGAAGGCCCTCGAAATCAATCCCGAACTGACCGAAGCAAGATACGGTTTTGGCCTTTTACTTTTTTTTGGTCTGAACGATGTATTTGGTGCTATTGAGCAGATGCAAATAGTACTGGAGTATGATGAGAACAACGTGGACGCCCATTTCGCCCTTGGACGTTTTTACTATGAAATTGGCGAGCTTGGAAAATCACTCGGAGAATACATTAAAATTACCAGAATTCTTCCGGGCAGTTCTCCCAGAAGAAAAAAAGCTGAGGAAAATATCATAAAGATAAACAGGGAACTTGGGGTCAGTGGATAGAGATGAATTGATCGCAGCAGTGGTATTCAATCGGGTAACGAATTATACACCTGTTCAGAAGCTCGATCTCTATAATAAATTCAAAACAATGGGTGGTATATTTAAATACAGGGCGGAAGCTGAAAGGGTCTTTCACAAGCAATTCAAATCAGATGGAGAGGTTGTTAGCCCGGAAAAAATGCTCGGAAGTGCAGAAAACGAGCTAAAGTACTGTAGGGAGAACGACATCCGTATTCTTCTCATTTGCGATGAAAATTACCCTGATGTTTTGAAAAGCATACACGATCCGCCACTGGTGATCTTTGCCCTGGGATATATTTCATTATTAAAGGAAAATAAAGTCATTGGAATAGTCGGAGCACGTAAAGCATCGAATATGAGTATAAATACTGCCTATAGCATAGCACGGGACCTGGCGCGGAACCAGCTTGTTATTGTGAGTGGACTCGCATCAGGAATTGACTACTATGCGCACAAAGGTGCTCTTGATGGAAAGGGAGGTACGATCGCTGTCTTGGGTAACGGGATCGACAGAACCTATCCGAAATCCAGCCGGGATATGTACGAGCTTATAGAGAAGGAGGGCCTTCTCATTTCTGAGTTTCCACTTGGAACTAGGCCATTGAAATATAATTTTCCTAAACGAAATCGAATAATCAGCGGTCTAGCGAAGGGTATCCTCGTTGTTGAAGCATCAGGTCGCTCGGGTGCACTCATAACGGCGGGTTATGCGCTTGATCAGGGAAGAGAGGTTATGGCTCTACCCGGAAGGGCAGGTTCTAAATCATTTTCGGGTAATAATCGTTTGATCAAAGAGGGGGCTCATCTCGTCGAAAATGCAGAGGAGATATGCACTATTCTCGGCTATGAGTATGAAGACAGAACCCTAAACAAAACATTCCCCTTTACCGAACTTGAATGTAATATTTTAAGTGTGATTGGAGATGACTTGGTAAGCATCGAAGATATCGAGCGAAATCTTGAGTGTCCGGTATCGAAAATAACCTCCACGCTTACTATGCTCGAGCTCAAAGGTGCCGTAATCCAGTATCCAGGTAAAAATTATTCGAGAGTGGACAGTTATGGAAAAGGATAAAGCACTGGTCATTGTTGAGTCACCGACAAAGGCGAAAACAATCAACAAGTATTTGGGGAACAGCTACACAGTGAAATCATCAATGGGACATCTAATCGATCTTCCGAAATCACGATTGGCCGTGGACGTTAAAAATGACTTCAAACCCGACTACATAACGATTCGGGGTAGAGGCAAGATATTGAGTGATTTGAGGCGTGTGGCCCAGAAGAGCAAGCGTATATATCTTGCTGCTGACAGTGACCGCGAAGGCGAGGCGATATCATTTCATATCAAGAATGCCCTCGAACGCTCGAACCCGGATGCAGATATAAAGCGTATCGTGTTCAACGAGATTACCAAGTACGCTATCGAGGAGGCGATAAGAAATCCACGCGATATTGACATCTCATTAGTGAATGCCCAGAAAGCCCGCCGGATACTCGACCGAATTGTGGGTTACAGTTTGTCTCCGCTTTTGTGGGAAAAAATCAAGAAGGGACTTTCTGCAGGCAGGGTTCAATCGGTGGCCCTTCGGGTCATCTGTGAGCGGGAGAAAGAGATTGAGGATTTTATTTCAGAGGAATTTTGGACAATTGAGGCTGTCTTCAAAAAAGGCAATAAAACATTCACTGCAAGACTATTCTCGTTTGAGGGGAAGAAACCGAACATCGGTTCTGAAGAAGAAGCCCAAGCAATATTGGATAGGGTCAAAGATGAGGACTTCGTCGTAACAAACATTGAGGAGAGCGAGCGCAAGCGCAAACCGCCAGCCCCTTTTACGACGAGCCAGCTCCAGCAGGCCGCGGGATCGAAGCTCGGCTATCCAGCAAGAAAAACAATGATTATTGCCCAGCAGCTTTATGAAGGAATAGAAATAGATAGAGGACCCGTGGGCCTCATCACCTATATGAGAACAGATTCGACGCGAATTGCAGGACAGGCGCAGCAGGAGGCTTCGCGATACATAAGGCAAAATTTATCTGACCGGTATCTTCCGAAAAGCCCGAATGTATTCCGGAACAAGGGTGAGACTCAAGATGCCCATGAAGCGATACGACCGACATCTGTCTTTCGGACACCTGAGCTTCTTAAACCTTATCTATCGAGAGACCAGCTGAGGCTCTATACCCTTATCTGGGAGGGATTCATCGCCTCTCAGATGGCAGGCGCAGTTTTCAGACAGCTGAAGGTAGATATACGGGCAGATGGTGCTCTTTTCAGAGCAAACGGTAACAAGATCATATTCGACGGGTTCTTGAAGGTATTGAGAAACAACGGGAATGAAAAGGAGAGGATACTTCCGCACCTGGAAGTGGGCGAGCATCTATCCCCAGAAAAAGTTGAAAAGGAAGTACACTATACTGAACCTCCACCGAGGTTTACCGATGCCACGCTCGTCAGATTCCTCGAAGAATCGGGGATCGGCAGGCCAAGTACTTACGCTCCCATAATCTCAACATTAATATCACGGTTTTACATCGAGCGGATCAAACGGCAGTTCAAACCGACCTTTCTCGGTAGATTGACCAATGAGCTCATGGTCAAGAGTTTTCCAGATTTACTCGAGATCGGGTTTACCTCAAATATGGAGGCAAAACTTGATGATATAGCGGAGGGAAAACTCGATTGGTTGCAGCTTCTGAAGGATTTCTACCATCCTTTTATTGAGTCCGTTGAGGATGCACAAAAGAAACTGGAAAATTATAAAGGTATTACCGATGAGGAGACCGATCTCATCTGTGAGAAGTGTGGTCGGAAGATGCTGAAAAAGCTCGGTAAATACGGTTACTTCCTCGCGTGCTCAGGATTTCCGGATTGTAGAAACACTCTCTCCCTGCCCTATGGAAGATGTCCCAAGGACGGTTGTGAGGGTTTTGTGGTAGAGCGGAAAACGAAAAAACGTCGCAGTTTTTATGGATGCAGTCGTTATCCTGAATGCGACTTCATGACATGGGATAAACCTGTCGACCGGCCGTGCCCACGATGCGGTAGTATTCTTATTGAGAAAGCCATGGACGGCCACAAACAGCTGATCTGTCTTCGGGAAAGCTGCGGGTACAGGGGCTCGCATGATGAGGAAAAAGAGGAGAAGGTCCTATTGAAGACATGAGGATAGGTAGTTATGGATTTTGAAGCACAAATTACGATTATTGAAAACACCAGGTACAGGGAGAAGGTTCGGCAGTTTCTCAAGTACCTGAGGGTGCTGAACCGTTCTGAAAAGACTCTCCAGTGGTATGTGGGAGACGTGGTTCTTTTCCTCAGACACATGGAGCTCAATTTCGATGAAAAACAGCTTTCCCTGTTCGATAAGAGCGATCTGAGAGACTTTCTGGCTTGCGAGCTTGCCCGCGGTATCTCAAGGAAATCACTCATGCGTAGAGTATCCGGTATAAAGACCTTCTTCAGGTTTTTAATTGAAGATGGGGAAATTCAGGATTCAAGCATCGTATCTGTAGAAACTCCAAGAGCGGAAAAGAAGCTCCCGAAAACGCTCTCACAGGAGCATATCATGATGCTGCTGGATGGAATAGGTGGTGACAGGGTGATCGACTGCAGGAATCTAGCGATCGTTTCCTTTCTCTACGGTACAGGGGCGCGGGTAAGCGAACTGGTAGCTCTGAATGTCGACGACCTGGACTTTCATTCGGGATTGGTTAAACTGAGGGGAAAGGGGAACAGGGAGCGCATCGTTCCGGCAGGGAATGTGGTAATGTCCAGGGTGCAAGATTGGCTCGCACATCAGAAAAATGGTAATGGTGCCGTATTTACCTCTTTACAGGGGAGGAGGCTCACGGATCGACAGATAAGGAATATAGTGGGTGCTGCATTAAAAAAAGCTGCATTAAAAATGCCACTTTCTCCGCATGGTGTACGGCATTCGTTTGCTACCCACCTGCTGGAAAACGGTGCTGATATACGGATCGTTCAGGAACTCCTCGGCCATATGAGTCTTTCGACGACGCAGGTCTATACACATATAGCAAAAGAAAAGCTTGTTTCAACCTATAAGAAGCATCATCCACATGCTAGATAGGGGGACGAATGATGAAGGGCACGACAGTGCTTGCCATACTTGGAAAAAATGGTGTGGCTATGGGAGGAGATGGACAGGTTACCATGGGACAGACTGTCATGAAAGGAAATGCGGTAAAGGTACGGAGGATGTACGAAGGGAAGGTTCTCGCAGGGTTCGCCGGAGCAACTGCGGATGCATTTGCGCTCTTTGAGAAATTTGAGGGAAAGCTTAATGAGTATAGCGGCGACCTGGCCCGAGCAGCCGTAGAGCTAGCCAAGGAATGGAGGACAGACCGGATTCTGAGGAGATTAGAGGCGTTGCTGATAGTGGCGGATCGCTCAACCATGTTTCTCATCTCGGGCACTGGCGATGTTATTAAACCGGAGGACGACGGAGTACTGGCGATCGGTTCCGGAGGTCCCTATGCAAGTGCAGCGGCAAAGGCATTTATGAAGTCGGGAGCAAAGATGTCTCCGAAGGAAATCGTCGAAGAGTCACTGAAAATATCCGCCTCTATATGCATTTATACCAATGAGAATATAATTGTTGAGGAAATAACATGAAGAATTACGAAAAGGAGCTCACTCCCGCACAGATCGTTGCTGAACTTGACAAATACATAATCGGTCAGGAAAAGGCAAAGAAATCGGTTGCAATTGCGCTCAGAAACAGATACAGGAGGAAGAATCTTCCTGAGGAACTGCGGGATGAAGTTGCCCCAAAAAATATCATAATGATTGGTCCCACCGGAGTGGGAAAGACCGAGATCGCACGGCGTCTATCAAATATTGCTGGTGCCCCTTTCATCAAAGTGGAGGCCACGAAATATACTGAGGTTGGATACGTAGGTCGTGATGTTGAGAGTATGATCAGAGATTTAACCAATATTGCGGTTCATGATGTCAAGAAGGAGATGAGCGAGGAGATAGAGAACATTGCAAAGGAGAGGGCTGAGGAGGACCTCCTCGATCTGCTTCTCCCTCCGGTTACTTTTCAGCGAAAAAATCCTACCACCCAGGCTGCAGAACCGAGCACCGAAGAAAAGAGAAAAAATACGAGGGAACGCTTCAGACAGATGCTGAAAAAGGGAGAGCTCGAAGAAAGACTCGTGGAGGTCGAGGTGAAACAGCCGAAAACGCAGGTACTCGGTATGTTCGCAGGTATGGGTCTCGAAGAAATGGATACGAATCTCTCCAACATGTTCAGCAACATTTTTCCAGAAAAGAAAAAGAGAAAGAAAGTGACGGTCAAGGAGGCCCGCCAGATACTCGAAGAGCAGGAAAGGGATAAGCTGATCGATATGGATAAGGTGGTAAAAGATGCAACCATGAGAGTAGAGCAGATGGGTATCGTATTTCTCGATGAAATCGACAAGATCGCCCACAAAGGCTCCACCCATGGACCCGATGTCTCACGTGAAGGGGTGCAGAGGGACATACTCCCCATTGTTGAGGGATCAACGGTCATGACCAAGTATGGAGCTGTGCGTACCCACCACATTCTCTTTATCGCAGCTGGTGCATTCCATATGAGCAAACCATCCGATCTCATACCGGAGCTTCAGGGAAGATTTCCCATCAGGGTTGAGTTGAGCAGCCTCTCCACAGAAGATCTGGAAAAAATTCTGATGCAACCCAAAAATGCGCTACTAAAGCAGTATTCCGCTCTATTGGAGACCGAGGGAGTCGAGCTCGATTTTACATCCGATGCTATCAAGGAGATTGCCAGCATCGCAACCTTTGTGAATTCACAGACCGAAAATATCGGAGCACGAAGGCTCCATACGATTATGGAGCTGCTGCTTGAAGATGTGTCTTTTACGGCTCCAGAGTTGAAGGATCAGAAGATACCGATTACCGTTGAATACGTGAAATCGAAATTGAAAGAGGTTCTTGAGAACAAGGATCTATCCAAATATATTCTGTAAGCGCTCTTTTTGAGGTTGGTATATCCGGGACGACTAGCTAAGGCAGATATTAAGGAATTCCTGAATATTCCGAAGAATTTATTAATAAAGAGAGAATCCATGGAGTGGTTATGTTACTGAACTCAGATTTCATGCAAACACAGGATATACTGCAGCGAGCAATGTCGGGTTCGATCATAAGGCAGGATGTTATTGCGGATAATATAGCCAATGCCGACACACCCCATTTCAAACGGCGTGAGGTCACCTTTGAGAGTGAGCTGAGGAGAGCATTGCGCTCCTATGATCCGCATCCGTTTCCGGCCGCACTGACCAATAAGAAACACATACCGTTTTTCCGGGTGAAAGATTACCGGGAGGTGGTGCCGATTGTGCATCTTGATTATGTGACCACCTACCGTAATGATGGGAACAACGTTGACATCGATCGGGAGATGGTTGATGCCAGACGAAATGCACTGCAGTACACTGCTATGGCTCGGCGGATAGGCGACAATTTTCGGCTGCTCTCCATGGTCATGAGGTAAGGGGTAGGGAATGGGAATATTTTCTGCAATGAACATATCCTCAACAGGGCTTACTGCTCAGCGGTTGAGGATGGATGTGATTTCCAATAATATAGCAAATGCCAACACAACCCGGACGACGGATGGAGAACCGTTCAGGAGAAGAAGGATTGTGCTCAGGCCACGAAATGACCTTCTCGAGTTCAGAACCCGCTTTCTGCCACAGTCGCTTTGGCGCGGTATGGGCGAAGGGGTTCGGGTGATCAAAATTGAGGAGGATCGCTCTCCTTTGCGCCTCGTGTATGATCCCAGCCATCCGGATGCAATACGCTCCGGTCCAAAAAAAGGGTATGTGGAGTACCCAAATGTGAATATTGTAACTGAAATGGTCGATATGATCTCAGCTTCCAGGGCATACGAAGCAAACGTAGCGGTTGTACAGAATGCATCGCAGATGTTCATGCGAGGACTTGAGATTGGAGGCAGATAATATTTAGTCTAGAGTAAATAAACCAGTGGAGGCGCCCATGATTGTACCCAGTGTGGTAAGCGGAGACATCGTAAGGCTTGTTTCGACCCATAAGGCACATTTCGGTGCTCCGAAAGAGATCGTACCGAATGACAAATTCGTTACTGAGTTCTCAAGGGCACTGAAAGATGCATTTTTCAGGGTAAACAGTATACAGAAGAGGTCCGATGAGTTGACCAAAACTCTAGCGGTCAATCCAGATTCGGTTGATATTCACGATGTCACCATTGCAGCTGAAAAGGCGCGGCTTTCACTGATGTTGACAAAATCCATAGTGGACAGAGTTACCCAGGCATATCGTGAACTCATAAATATGCGATAAGGGCAGGTTCATATATGATGGGAGGGGGATATGGACGAATTTTTTAAAAAAACGCTGGAGAACATTAAAAATATCTTTTCAAAACTAAATCAGACACAAAGGCTCATCCTATTCGGGGTCGGCGCACTCATCATCGTCGGCTTCATCTTCCTCATCTCATTCTCTTCAAAGCAGACCGAAGCCCTCCTGTTTCAGTCACCACTTGAGCAGAATGATTTTATGAGGATAACAAACAAACTGACCCAGTGGAATGCTGATTTCAAAGAGAGAGAGGGCCAGTATATTGTCGTCAAGGATGAAAACACTTCAGCTTATTTGCGAATGCGACTCGGCCAAGCGGGAGTTCTTCCAAGCGGCATCAAAGGCTGGGAATTGTTCGATACCCAGGCGTGGACAACGACAGATTTCGAGCGAGATATCAACAAGCGGCGTGCCATAATAGGTGAAATTACGAAACATATAAAGCTTCTCGATGATGTCGAAGACGTCAGTATACAGGTAACCATGCCGCAGCCACAGTTGTTTATAGACGACGAGGTGCCCTACACAGCGTCCGTCATTATAACTCCCTCGCCTTAGTCAGACATCCTTACCAACCGTAAGAAGATACAGGGCATCATTGATCTGATCGCCTTTGGTGTTGACAGACTGCAGCCAGAGAATGTGGTTGTTACCGACAATCACGGGAACATCCTTTCCGATTTCGCACTGGAGGAGGAGGTTAATTATCTCACCAGGGCAAAGGAGGAATGGAAGATTAAGGAGAGGCTGAGGCTGAAGATGCAGAGCGAGGTCAGTCAGAAACTGAAGGCAGTGCTCGGCGAGGATAAGGTCGACGTTTCGGTTGAGGTGGAGCTTGATTTTGACCAGAAGAGGGTCGAGAAAACTGAATTCATTCCTATCGTGAAGAGACCGGACAACCCGGAGACTCCCTATGATGAATCTGAGGTAGAGCTCAATGTTATTAGAAGTGAAAAGGA
>CAYFYU010000142.1:0-307 GCA_964347455.1 uncultured Spirochaetota bacterium
GCGGCTTTTTTTCGTATGTTTGCGAGCCCCAATTTATAAAAACTCCTATCAATTGTTTGCGAGTCCCAATTTATAAAAACTCCTATCAATCAACTATCGGGTATGGTGATGTTACTCCGTAGACATTACCAGGAAAAATTCTTGATATTGCAGTTATTCTTTGGGGAGTGGGCGCAACTGTAATTACCATACAGGTCGTTTTCGAGCTTTTCATTGGAAAGAGAATACAGGAGGTGATGAGTTTGCCAAGAAAAAAAATCAATAAAACGAGCCATTTTATCATCTGTGGTTATGGGAAGGTAGGCAG